>DATKFB010000192.1:0-5700 GCA_035544435.1 Polyangia bacterium | reverse complement strand
CGGGCGCAACGGCGGCTTTGGGCATCGGAGCGCGCTTCTGATGGCAAAGAGACCGCGAGTGCTTCGTCGCGCGTTCGGCCGCCTCGCGCTCGCCGTCGCCCTCGCGGGCGCGGCCAGCTGTGACGTGCGCGTCGCCGTCCTCGAGCCCGCGGGCGGCGGCGCAACCTGGACGACCGAGCCGGCGACGGCGGCGGACGCCTTCGTCGAGATGCTCTCTGTCGGCACGCACCTCGCGACGGCGACGCCGGCGAACGACAACTACGTCGTCGTAAAGCGGCTCCTCGGCGACCTGGGCGTCCGCCACGCCATGGACCTGACGGCCGAGCCCGACCTCGGGCGCATCAACGAGCTGGGCGCGACGGGCATCGGCTTCCAGGTCTGGATCGACGCGCTCGGCACCTACTTCCAGTCGGCCCTCGCCTCGGGTCGAGCCATCGAGGCCTTCGAGGTCGATCCGCTCGCCGGCGGCATGGTCCCCGACGAGGCGGCGCTGCGCGCGCGATTGGCCTTCTGCGCCGACCTCTACGCCGCGGTCAAGGGCTCCGCCCACGCGGCGTCGGTCGTGGGTCCGGACGTCGCGATGCCCCTGGTCTCTCCGCTCGTCGACTTCGGGCCGTGCGTCGATTACGGCACCGTGCACCGCGAGAAGACGGCCCGGCCCGCGACCTTCAAGGATCTCATGGGTGAGAGCCTCGACGATCAATGGGCCGCGGAGCGCCCGCGCGCGGCCGGGCGGCCGCTCATGCTCGGGCTCGAGGCGTACAGCACGAACCCGGCCGATCCGGCGGGCGCGGTCT
Organism: Polyangia bacterium; assembly: GCA_035544435.1. Classification (GTDB taxonomy): domain Bacteria; phylum Myxococcota_A; class Polyangia; order Fen-1088; family Fen-1088; genus DASZFV01. The sequence goes on along the minus strand of DATKFB010000192.1, from coordinate 4,903 downwards.
CGGAGATCGTGCAGGCCAAGTATCTGGCGCGGCTGGCCTTCGAGGCGTTCAATCGCGGCTTCGTCCGCGCGTACCTGGGCGGCGTCACCGACCGCCCGGACGAGCAGAATCCGGCGGCGGGCGCGCGCGCTGGCGCCGTCGCCCAGGGCTTCGGCGCGAACGAAGGTCTCGCCCAGCTCGACGGCACGCCGAAGGCCTCGTTCACGGCGTTTCGGAACCTCATCACGTTGCTCGGCGATCGAGGTCAGCCTGCCGCGGCGGGGCACCTCCGCTATCGGCTCGATGCACCGGCGACGGTGCACCACACGCTCCTCGAGAAGCGCGACGGGACGTACGTCCTCGCGCTCTGGCTCGAGGTCGCGAGCACGGACACGCCGACGACGGTCCCCGTGACGCTGCACTTCCCCACGGCGACGGCCGAGGTCACGACGTTCGCGCCTCGGAGCGCCGCGACCGCCACGGAGCAGCGTGCGGGAGTGGGAGATCTCGACCTGGACGTCGCCGACGACGTGACCTTGGTTCAGATCGTCATCGACGATCATTGCGACCGCTCGAAATGGAAAGCCACTGCGTCAGTTCCCACGGGCAGCGCCTCCGCGATCGACGGTGATCTGACGACGCGCTGGTCGAGCGAGCGGTTTCAGGACGGCACCGATTGGTTCGCCGTGGACTTCGGCGGTCCCGTGACGCTCTCGAACATCACGCTGAACGACGCGGGCGCTTACCGCGCCGACTATCCAGGCGCCTACGAGGTGCGGGCCTCGCTCGACGGCGTGACCTTCGATGACACGCCTTTCATCGCCGGCAACGGCGCCGAGGGCGCGACGGTCATCGACTTCGCGCCGCGCACCCTTCGCGCCGTCAAGGTTTCACAGGTGGGCACCTCGAATGCGACGCACTGGTGGGGCATCGGAGAATTCCAGACGATCTGCACGTTCTGACTGTCGAGCACCGTCGATCAGCGAAGAACGACGCCTCCGGCTTGGGCGTCGGGGTCGAGAATCTCCACGTTCGAAACCCAACCGAGCGGCGCCGCGTCGAGCTGCCAGACGACCTTCTTGTCGGGTGTGAGCTCGAAGGCCTGGGGCGGAGGCGTCGCGAGCCCCGTGTGGCCCGGCCAGTTGCAAATGATCGTGTTCCCGTTGGGGAGGCGCTGCAGCCCGGCCGCGAAACCGAGCGTGTTGCCCGGGATATCCTTCTCGCCGACCTGCCAGACGATCTTGTCTTGGGGATCGATCTCGATGACGCGATGATCGTCGCCGCAGGAGATCAGCGTGTTGCCCCCGGACAGGCGGATCGCGACGAACTGGCCGCATGGAAACTCGCGCAGCTTCTTCCCGGTGGCGTCGAACTCCATCGCCTTGTTGAGTTGGAGGTACGTCACGAGATACGTGCCCTGCGGCGTCTTGCGCACCTCTCTCCATTGCGCGTGCGGGCCAAGGCCGCCGCCGACGTTGATGGTGACGCTCGACTGAACCTTGCCCGTGTCGTCGAGCTCGCGCAGGTAACCGACGCCGCCGTCGTGCGCTTCGCCGATGAGGAAGTTGCCGTTCGGCAACGGCTGGCACGTGTGCACCTCGGAGCCCGCCGGCGCCGCGTACTTCCAGACGACGCTCTTGGCGGGCGTGAGCTCCTCCGCGCCCGCCTTGTAGGCGAAGGCGAGGTCTCCGTTCGCCAAGAGCCACGCGTCGTTCGCCTCGCCGCCGAGCGGCAGCACGTCGTACTGCCATTCGATGTGCCCGTCCGCGGCCACGATGGCCAAGATGCCCTTGTCGGAGGCGGAGCTCACGAGCCGGTGCGTGACCTTCCCGCCTACGGCGTCCACGCCGGCGCCCGCGTCGCTCCCCGAATCGGTGCCCGCCTCCGGGGCCGGCTCGCCGACGACCTCCGGCGCGCCAGCACCGCCCGCATCGGTGGACGGCTCGCCGGCGGCGCCGCCCATTCCGGCGGTCGAGCCCGCGCTGTCGCCGCCGCCGACGCCGAATCCGGCCGCGCCCGCCGAGCCGCTTGGCGGCGGCGTACCCCCTGCGCCTGCGCTCGCGCGCCCTCCTCCGGCGCCCGCGGTGCAGGCGGGCCCGCCGAAGGCCAAGAGCAGGAAGAACAAAACGAGGGCAAAGCCGTCGGTCACGAACCTGCGCGTGCGCGGACGCCGTTCACACCTACACATGTGGCGTCAGTACCGGCCCTCGGCCAAAACAGCTCACCCTTCTTCGTCGGCCCGTCGCCGAGGTAGCCCAGGCGGCCGCGGATCATTCGCGGCGAGGCAAACCGTAGCGCTTCAACTTCGACGTGAAGGTCCGCAACGGCATCCCGAGCCTCTGCGCGGCGCGCGTCTTGTTGCCGGCCGTGGCCGCGAGCGCGGCCTCGATCTCCTGGCGTTCGAGCTCCTCCTTGACGACGCGCAACGGACGACCCGCGGACGAATCGAAGGTCGCGGGCCTCACGACGCCTGAAATGGAGGCCGCCGGCGCGCCTTTCGCGATCGCCGCCTTGACGTCCTCGGCCGTCAAGGGATCTCCCGCGAGCGCGGCGAGATAGCCCATGAGATTCTTGAGCTCGCGCACGTTGCCCGGCCAATCGTGCGCGAGCAGTCTCTGCATGGCGCTCTGCACGATCGCCGGGCTCGAACGCTCGAGCTCCTGACAGGCTTCGTCCAAGAAGCGCCGCGCGAGCAAGGGCACCTCCCGCAGCCGCGCGCGCAAGGGGGGCAGATAAACCACCGCCGCGCTGATCCGGTAGTAGAGGTCCAACCTGAAGAGCCCCTTCGTCACGGCGGCTTCCAGATCCCGATTCGTCGCGGTGACGATGCGAACGTCGATGGCGCGCTCGCGCACCGAGCCGAGGCGCGTGATCTTCTGGCTCTCGAGCGCGCGCAGGAGCTTGGGCTGGATCGCCGGCGGCAGATCGCCGATCTCGTCCAGAAACAAGGTCCCGCCGCTCGCGGCCTCGAGCAGACCGACCTTCTCGCGGTCGGCGCCCGAGAACGCGCCGCGTTCGTGCCCAAAGAGCTCGCTCTCCACGAGGGACTCGGGCAACGAGGCGCAGTTGATGCTCACGGAGGGCCCGTTGCCGCGCTTGGACCAGGCGTGCATCGCGGCCGCGGCGAGGTCCTTGCCCGCGCCCGTCTCCCCGACGATCAGCACGGGCAGCGGGCTTTGCGCGAGGCGCCGGATCTGCGTGAACGTGTTGAGCATGATGGGATCGGCGAGCGCGATCGTCCGGTCGCCGATCTCCAACGTCACGCCTTCGGGCGGCACTTCCTCGTCGGCGTCGACATCGACCGAGGACTCGTCGGGTTGCGCCTCGAGGATCGCCGTGGCGTCGCCGAACGAGACGATGTCGCCGTAGCCGAGAGCGACCCGTCCAGCGATCCGCTCGCCGTTGAGGCGCGTGCTGTTCCGGCTGTCCAGATCCTCGAGCGTGACCGTCGCGCCGTTGACGTGAATGCGCGCGTGCTCGCGAGAGACCGCCGCCGATGCGACGCGGATGTCGGCGTCCTCCGCGCGCCCGACCGTGAGGCTGCCGGTGGCCGGCAGGAACCACGGCTGCACGGCCCCGTTCGCCCACACGATCAGCCGGTGACGGTTCCCGAGCGGCCGCTTGCCGCCGTCGTGGGAGATCGTCGTCGCGCCGACCTTCGTCTTCATGCGCCCGAACGCATGCCGCTGCTCATGCTTCAGCATACCTCAGTCCCACGCCCGCCCGAACCCGCGGCCGCGTCTACTCGCCGGTGAACAGATAACGCCACACGGGCGAGAAGAGATACGCTCCGTCGGGGCCCGCGGGCGAACAGGTCCCCGGCACGACGCTGAAGTGGGCGCAGGCGGGGACGGCGACGGAGGCGTCGCTTTCGAGCCGGTGGCTTTGACCGTAGGGCGCGGCGGCGGCATCGACGACGACGATCGGACTCGGCGCGAGCCCGATCGTCAGCCACTCCTGCGTGACCTCGGCAAACCGGTCGGCTCCCTGATGAACGAAGCCGTAGAAGGCGTCGCTGGGCGTCAACGCCGTCGGTGCGGTGATGACCCCCTGGTTCGGAGACCAAGGCGCTTCGAGCATGACGACGCGCGCAACGTTTCGGTGAAGCGCGATGAACGCCGCCATCGTTCCGCCGCCGGAGAAGCCAGCCACGACAATCCGGTCCCAGCGCGGCACGTTCCCGGAGAGATAGAACGTCCAATCGCCCGCGGGGTTTTGATCGCCGAGGTAGCTCAGCATGCGGGCGATGCGTCTCTCCAGGGAATTCGGTGGCGCCACCGCGAGGGCGTCGCTCGCGTCGACGCCTTCCAATTGCTCTCGGTAGATCTCCGCCGTGGAGCAGCGCGACGGGTTGTTGCACGTGGGCGCATACCCCCGATTGATGTAACCCGGCAAGACGACCTGGAAGCCATAACCGACCACGATCTGGCCCAGCTCGATTTGCTCGACGGGATCGGCGCCCTCCGTGGGAACCAGGACGACGAGGCGCTCGCGTTGCCGCACGCGGGTGTCCCAGAGTCCGAACTCCTGTTCGGACGGCAACGAAGACGCGATCTCCGGGTCGGCGGCGTGAGGCGACACGCCGATGATCTCGAGCCGATTCGAAGATTGATCCAGCTTGGGGTGCTGGCCGTCGGGTCCCGAGACAAGCGACGGAATAGTCGAGCCGTCGAGAACGCCGGCCTCGACTTCGTGCGCGCCGTCGTCCGGCGTCCCATCCACGACCAACGGTCCGTCAATCGCCGCCGTGGTGTCGGCGTTCCCCGATGGTTTCCCCCGGGAGGGCCCGGTGAGCAGCGGACCGCCGTCAACCGCGCCGGGGGCACCGCCGTCTTTGCTCGCGACCATCGTGACGTCGCCACAACCCCCGAGGACCAGACCGACGGCGAGCGCCACTGAGGCGGCACCCAAGCCTTCTCGGAGC
>DATKFB010000191.1:0-4207 GCA_035544435.1 Polyangia bacterium | reverse complement strand
CCTCGACGGCGCCCGCGGCCGCGCCGGCCTGGAAGTGGAAATACCGCACGCCGGGGAAGGGGGCGTCGTTCCAGGCCGCAAGCTCGTCGACCTTGCGCAGCAGGGTCGCGACGGCCTCGGCGCCGAGATCGGCGACCCGTCCGAGCGCCCCCGCGAGCAGACCGAACCGAGCCGGTCCCGCGAGGTCCTCGAGCAACCGCCGGCGCAGCGCCGACGGCGGCGCCACGACGTCGACCGTGGCCTCGACCCACGCCGAGAAGAGCGCGGCTTCATCGCGGGTCTTCACGACTCGCGCTCGCTCGGGCCGGCGATGGCCCGCCGCAGGGTGTGCAGCGCGCGCGCCAGGCGCGATTTGACGGTCCCGACGGGAACGCCGAGATGCTGGGCGCACTCCGTGGCCGAGAGGCCCTCGAAGTAGGCAGAATCCAGCACCGCACGCAGATCGCCCGGCAGCTCCGCGAGGAGGCCTTGCACGCGAGCGCCGTCAACCGCCGTCTGGAGGCCGGGCGTCGCCATGGACTCGTCGAGGTCGACGTCGAGGGCGATCTCATCCATGGTGCGCGCGTCGCGCGCGGAGCGGCCGAGGCGATCGAGGGCCCGCGAGCGCGTCCGTACGAGCAGCCAAGCGCGCACGGTCCCGCGCTCGGGGCTGAACGAGGCGGCGTGCTGCCACACCTCGATGAACACGTCGTGCACGAGATCCTCGGCGGCCGCTTGCTCGCGCAGCATGCGCTTGGCGACGCCCAAAACGATGGGCGCGTGCAGGTCGTAAAGAGCGCCCAGCGCCGCCCGGTCGCCGCTCGCGACGGCCGCGACGAGCTCGGCGTCCGGCTCGGGCCTCGAGCCCTCTGTCCGCCCCACCCGGGCCCTCCGCTCTTCCCCCAACATCGGCGCCCAACCTAACAGCGCGGGCGCGGACGCGACAAGGGCCATGTTCGCTGTACGCAGGGGACGGGCCGATAGATCGGCGCAATCCGCTCGGCCCTTCCGTTCGAGCCCCCTCCGTAGTGCGCTGCGTCGGATTTTGAGCCGAATCCCGTCGGGCCATCGTCTGTGTGTGCGGCTCGGAACGCGCGTGTTAGCCTGAATTTCCGACCACCGATCGAGGAGGAAACGATGAAGATGAAGCGAAGAGCAGTACCCCCGCTTCTTTTGTCGCTGGTGGCCGTGGTCGAGCTCGGAGCTTGCTCGGGCGGCGCGTCGATCGGACGGACCTCCGGCGCCGCGGGCACGACGGGCGCGGCCGGAGCGGCGGCTGGCGCCGCGGGTGCGGCCGGCTCGACGGGCGGCGCGGGCACGACCGGTGATGCCGGAGCGACCGGGACCGCCGGCACTAGCGGCGGCGCGGGCACGACGACGGGCGAGGCGGGCACGACCAGCGCGGCTGGTGCGACGGGCGCGGCCGGAACACCCGCCGTCGACGGGTCCGCGGACACGGGCACAGGCTCGGACGTCACGCCCTTCAGCGGCACCGTGAAGCTCATGGTGCTCGGCTCCTCGAACGAGCGTGGCACCTGCTGGCGAGCCTACCTGCAGCGCGATCTGCTGATGAACGACATCATGAACTTCGACTTCGTCGGCGATCAGAACATCGGCCCGACCTGCACCGGCGTCACGACATACAACAAGAACGTGCAAGCTCCGCAGGACGGCATCATCATCACCAACTTGCCGGCCAGCACCTATGCGGCCTGGTTCAAGGCGAACACGCCGCAGATCGCGCTCATGCACTTCGGTGGAGCCGACCTCCTCGCCAACATGCCCGTCGACGGCGTCATGATGGCCTACACGACGCTGCTCGGGGAATTGCGCAAAGCGAACCCGAACGCCGTCCTGCTCATCGCGCAGCACACGCCCGAGGGCAAGGACGCGATCCTCACGCTCAACGCCGACATCGCGAAGTGGGCCACGGAGAACACCACGCCGCAGTCTCCCGTGATCGCGGTCGACCTCTACACCGGCATCCTTCCCTCCGACCAATCGGACGGCGTTCACCTGAATCTGTCGGGCTCGCAGAAGGTGGCGGATCGCTTCCTTGCGGCGCTCAAGCCGTTCTTCAAGCCCTAGCGCCGCCCGCTTCGTAGGTCGATCTATCGATACCCGGCCGCCTGCAACTTGAAAAGCTGCGCGTAGCGGGCGCCGGCCGCCAGCAGATTGGCGTGGGAGCCGTCTTCGATGACGCGGCCGTGCTCGAGCACGAGGATGCGTTCGGCCATGCGCACGGTCGGGAAACGGTGCGAGATCAGGATCGCCGTGCGGCCCTTCGTGAGCTGGCGAAAGCGTTCGAAGACGGCGTGCTCAGCTTCGGCGTCCAGGGCCGCGGTCGGCTCGTCGAGGATCAAGATGTCGGCCTCCTCGCGCATGAACGCGCGCGCCAGGGCGACCTTTTGCCATTGGCCGCCCGACAGCTCCGCGCCGCCCTTGAACCAGCGGCCGAGCTGCGTATCGAGGCCCTGGGTCAGGCCGCTCACGAGCTCGCGCGCGCCGCCCTGCTCGATGGCGCGCTGCACGCGCAGCTCGTCGCCGAGGTGCTCGACGCTGCCGAAGGCGACGTTCTCGCGCGCGAGCAGCTGATACTGGTTGAAGTCCTGGAAGATGACGCCGATGCGGCGGCGCAGGTCCTCTTCGTTCCAGTCGCGCAGGTCTCGGCCGTCGAGCCGCACGCGTCCCTCGGTGGGACGGTAGAGGCCCGCGAGGAGCTTGATGAAAGTTGTCTTGCCGGCGCCGTTCTCGCCGACGAGCGCGAGGCTCTGCCCCTTCGGCAGGAACAGATCGATGCCGCGCAAGGCCCACCCGTCCGCGTCGGGATAGCGGAACCCGACGCCTTCGAACCGGATGCCCTCCTCGCCGAGCACCGCCGTCGCGGACGCCGCCGCGCCGGGGCTCGGGTCGCTCGGCGCCGCGCGCGGCGTGGGAATGGCGAGGAACTCGAAGAGGTTCGACATGTAGAGCGTGTCCTCGTACATGCCGCCCACCGCCGTGAGGATCGACTGGAACGCCTGCTGCCCCTGCCGGAAGGCCGCGAGATAGAGCGTCATGTCGCCGAGCGAGAGGGCGCCACGCGCCGCCGCGACAACGATGAGCGCGTAGCAGCCGTAGAAGACCAGGGTGCTCACGAGCGAGAGCAAGTAGGCCCAGACTGCGCGGCGCGTGGCGAGGCTCTTGTCCTCGTCGTAGAAGCGTTCGGCCAGATCGCGGTAGCGCGCGAGCAGGAGGGGGCCGAGGCCGAAGAGCTTCACCTCCTTGGCGTGCTCGTCGTTGGCCATGACGTACTCGAGGTAGTTGAGGCGGCGCGCGTCGGGCGAGCGCCAGTTGCGCAGGCGGAAGGCCGCGCCCGAGAAGCGCGCCTCGGCGATGAAGGCCGGCACGGTCGCCGCGAGCAGCGCCACCACCATCCAGCCCGAGAAGCGCACGAGCAGCGCGACGTAGCCGGCGAGCGTGAGCACGTTGCGGAGGAGCTGGAAGTTGCCCTGGATGAGCGAGAGCGGGCGCGACGAGGCCTCGCGGCGCGCGCGCGTCAGCTTGTCGTAGAACTCCGGGTCCTCGAAGTGGCGGAGGTCGAGCTGCAGTGCCTTCTCGAGGATCGCGACGTTGACGTCGATGCCGAGGCGCGAGCCCACGAGCTGGCGCACGAGGCCGAGCGCCCGCTCGAGCAGCGCGCTGCCGCCCACGGCCAGGAGCTCGAGCAGCACGAGCCGCACCGTGCGCGCGACGGCGGCGTCGCGCGCCACGCCGGGCGCGGAGGCATGCGCCGCGATCACGGCGTCGATGATGAGCTTGCCGACGTAGACCACGGCGGGAGGCAACGCGGCCGCCAGCACCGTGAGCACGCCGAGCGCTGCCGTGCCGCCAGGCGACGAGCGCCACACGAGCGCCAGCGTCTGGCGCGACTGCGAGAAGCTCGCGCGCAGGCGCGCCACGACGCCGACGGAGGGCGGCGGCGGCGATGGGATGGGGTGAGGCGGCGGCATGCGCGCTTCACTCTAGCGCGCGGCGCGCGCGCAGGACGGGTATGCTCCGCCGCATGACGAGCCGCGCGAGGATGATCTGCGAAGGGGCGTTGGTGGCGGGTGTGCTGGTGGCGGGAGGGGCGGGGTGCGCGAGCACGGGCGCCGCTTCGACGGCGGCGCCCGCCGCGTCGGCGCCCCCGGCGCCCGCTGTCGCCTCGAGCCCGGCGTCACCGCCAGTCGCGGCGCTGGCGCCGCCC
>DATKFB010000190.1:0-9199 GCA_035544435.1 Polyangia bacterium | reverse complement strand
TCTAACGCGCAATTAGACCGAGCGGAGGCGACCATGAAAGCTACGTGGATTGGAGTGGCGCGCGTGCTGGCGATCCTGGGCGTGTCCGCGGCGGCCGTCGTCGTCTACCAGCGTCAGCTGCGGCGCGAGGAGGCGATGTCGGCCTCCGTGCGGGAGCTGAAGGACGCCGTCGAAACGCTGCAGGGCGCCTCCGTTCCGTCGCGCGACGTCTCGAGAGCGTTCGTCGAACGGCTGCGCGAAGCGCCGGCGGTCACGGCTCCACCCGCGCCGCCGCCGTCGGCGCCGGCCGAGGCGCCCCCGCCTCCGGAGCCGGCTGCTCCCGATCCGGAGGCCGACAAGCTCCAGCGCCTGATCGTCGCGGACAAGCTCGCTCAGCGCTTCGACGTCGAGGCGCGCGATGCCTCGTGGGGCGAGTCAGAGGGGCGTGACCTGCGGCGCGCGCTCGACGCGCTGGAGACGGCCAAGGACAAGGTCGAGCGCATCGAATGTCACTCGACCCTCTGCAAGCTCGAAGGCCGGTTCGAGACGAAGCAGACCTTCAGCGAGCTCATGAAGAAGACTTTCGTCGGGTCCGACGCGAGCATCGCGCACGGGGGCGTGATGGCTCCCGTCGTCGAGATCGGCGACGACGGACAGGTTCACGCCGAGGTCTATATGGCGCGCCCGGGGGCCTCGCTGCCGTCGCTGAACTGAGGGCCGGGCGCCCCCACTGGCTGGATCGCCACCAGACCATGGCGGATCCGCCCCTTTCGTGCGAGCCGGGCGATCGGTACAAGTAGGGCAGGAGGATCTTCCACATGTCCACGACGGTGCAGGCACCGAGCCCCAAGCAGATGCAACTCAAGAGCTGGACCGGGGTCGCGCCCGGATGGAAGAAGCACGACGCGTACTTCACGAGGTCCACGGCCGCCGCGAGCGAGAAGATGCTCGACGCCGCGGGCGTGGGCCCGGGAATGCGCGTGCTCGACGTCGCGACCGGCGTGGGCGAGCCGGCGCTGGCGGCTGCGCGCCGCGTGGGGCCTGGCGGGTTCGTGCTCGGCACGGACTTCGTCGAGCCGATGCTGGCCTTCGCGCGCGAGAAGGCCGCCGCGGCCAACCTGCGCAACGTCGAGTTCTGTTGCGTCGACGGTGAGGCGCTCGACACGCCCGCGAGCTCCTTCGACGCGGTCACGATCCGATGGGGCATCATGTTCATGCCCGACGCGCTCGCGTGTCTGCGCGGCGCGCACGCGGCGCTGAAGGCCGGGGGCCGCATCGCGGTGGCCTGCTGGGCCGGGCCCGAGCGCAACCCGTGGGCGTCTCTCCCCGCGGGAATCCTCATGAGGCTCGCCGGCATCCCCAAGCCGCCGCCCGGGGCCCCCGGCGTCTTCGCCTACGCCGATCCGAAGCGGCTCGAGGGCGTGATCGCTGAGGCGGGCTTCAAGAACGTCGCCGTCGAGCCCGTCGACCTGCCGATGATCGACTTCGACACGTTCGACGAATATTGGACCTGGGCGCGCGAGCTCGTGGGCCCCGTCGCCTCCATGCTGCAGAAGCTGACGCCGGAGCAGACGGCGGCGGCCGCCGCCGAGCTCAAAGCGGAGGCCGCCAAGGTCTCGCCGGGCGGCCGCACCGTGCTCGGCGGCACGACGTAGGTGGCCTCGGGTCGGAAGTAGAGGCGCGCGCGCTCCCCGGGGCGACCCCGCTCACTCACAGCCGATGCGCTCACGGCCCACGGCCAGGTCGTCGATCCACCAATTCGTGACGGTCACGAGCCCCTGGTAGAGGTAGATGCCGGTTTCGAGGACCGTGAAGTCGGCGACCTTTTCATGCGTGGGCCGGGTGGCGCCATCCGGATAGACGAAGGTGTTCGGCCACGCGAGCTCGACGCCGTCGAGCCACAGGCGCGGCTCGGCGGCTTCGGGCGCCGTGCCGTTCTGGCCGTCGAACTCCCACTCGAGGCACACCCAGTTGTCGAGCACGATCGACGTCCCCGAGACCTGCACGGCCTCGGGATAGCCTGGCGGCTCGGGCGGGTGCCAGACGGTCATGTAGGAGCCGGTGTACGTCGCGGCCTCGTACCAGTCGAGGGCCTCGAACGCCGTGCTCGAGGCGCCCGGCCGCGGGTAGCGGGCATTGAAGAAGCCAGCGTGCGACATCGCCCGCGCGGGCGTCGTGTAGACGTAGGCGCGTCCCCACAGCACGGGCCCGAACGCCGACGGCAACGTGAAGCGGATCGTCTTCTTCGGGCCGCCCTGCGCGCCCTCGGTGCCGCCTTTGAAGTCCTTGGCGTGCAGCGCGTATGTCCCGCGGTGCGCGCGCGTGCCGTCGACGACGAGGTCGCCCGTGAACTCATTGCGGTACGGCGTCCAGCCGTCGGGCAGCCTACCCTCCTCGAAGCCCCAGCAGAGCGTGCCGGGACCCGCGCAACCGCTCCCGATCACCTCCGACGTGGCGTCGGCGCCGCCGTCGGGAGCGGCGCGATCGATCCCGGCGTCGCCGGGGACCGCGCCGGCGTCACCGCCCTGGCCGGCGCTGGCGTCCCCCGAGGCGCCCGCGTTCGGCGCACCCGCGGCGCCGCCGGCGCTGCCGCCGGTCGCTGCGCCGCCCGTCCCGCTCGCGTCCGGCGCGCCGCCGGCGCTCGACCGGCAGCCGAGCAAGCCCACGAACAGAAAAGCCGCCGAGACGCCGCGAGAATTCATCTCCCGCGATTCTAAGGGGAACGACCGGCGCCGGTGTGGCACCCGAGCCCCGCCCCGTGCACGGGGATCCGGGCGGTCGCCGGTGGCGTAACCAACGGGCGCCGCCGCCAGAGCGGGCTTTTTCTCGGCCAAGAGCGCCGATCACCCTCGCGACCGCACGTCGGCGTGCTTAACGTTTGGCGCGTGCGGGCGAAGCGTTTTCACGAGCTCGACCTGCTGCGCTTCATCGCGGCGCTCTCCGTGGTGCTGTTTCACTACTCGGTGCGTGGTTACGCTCTCCAGGAGCTCCCGCCCTCTCCGTATGTCGTCCTCGCTCCCGTCACGAAGTACGGCTTCCTGGGCGTCAACCTGTTCTTCATCATCAGCGGGTTCGTGATCCTCATGACGGCCGCGCGCGCGTCCGTCCGGCGCTTCGCCGTGTCCCGCTTCGTGCGTCTTTACCCGGCCTTCTGGCTCTGCTGCACGGCCACGTTCGTGGGCTCGTGGCTCGTCGCGCGCGCCGGACAAGGCGTTCCCGTCCGCACCTATCTACTCAACATGACGATGGTGAGCGGCCTCGCGTACGTCCCGTCCGTCGACGGCGTGTACTGGTCGCTTCTCGTCGAGCTCAAGTTCTACGCGCTCGTGCTGCTCGCGATGGCGCTCCGGCAGATGGGGCGCCTCAAGGTCCTGCTCGCGAGCTGGCTCGGGCTGTCGATGCTGTCGTTGTTGCGGCCGCTGCCCGTCGTCTCGACGTGGCTCGTCCCCGAGTGGGCCCCGTACTTCATTGCGGGCGCGACGATGTACCTCGCGTCACAAGAGGGGCTGTCCGTCTACAAGATCGCGGTCATCGCGACCTGCTACGCCGGCGCCGTCGTTGGTCTCGCGAAGGGCCTGCCCGTGATTGAGGCGAACCTGCACATGCAGGTCAGCCTCGCCGCCGCGTCCGGGCTCCTGGCCGCCTTCTTCGTGGCGACGCTCCTCGTGAGCACGGGAGCCACGGCGCGCTTCGGCAGCGTTCGGTGGATGCTCCTCGGTTCGCTGACGTACCCGATCTATCTCCTTCACCAGCGCCTCGGTTACTGGCTGCTCACGCTCGGCTACGGCAGGGCGAACGCGCACCTCGCCTTCTGGGGTGTCGTCGCCTTCGTCCTCGGCCTCGCGTACCTCGTGACGCTCGCCGAGCGCTTGGTCGCGCCGCCGCTGCGCCGCCTCCTGATCGGCGAGCGCGCCCCGCGAGCGATGGCGGCGCCAGCGCGCGCGGTCACGCCCGCCGTGGCCGAGGCCGCGATGCCGAGCGAGTGAGGACGGCGCTTCTTGCCCAGTCGAAACGCTTTTCAGCGGCGCAGCGATGTTCACAGGTATTCTGGGCGTATGTTGGGGAGGCGGCGGCTATTCCTGTTCGCTTCTATGCTCGTGACCGACTGGGCGAAGCTGCTCCAGAGGCGCCGGCGCATTGCGAGGCCGACGAGGTGTCCTGGAACGGCGGGCGCTTCGGCCCTTACCAGTTTGAGCCAAACGCGAAGACCTGGCCGGAATGCGTCATCGTCATCCCCGACGGAGAAAAGACGCCTCGTTGCGTACGGCGCGAGGACTACCACGACGGACGGCAACAGCCGTTGAACTTCTGCAAAGACATCCTTGCCTCGCGTGCAGACGCGAAGCTGGACGAGGTATTTCAGAGGGTCCTGAAGCCTTTCCCGGACCGCGTCTCCGAGCTCCGCGTTGCGCATACCGCCTGGAGAAAGGGTCGCGAGAAGGCGTGCCACAAAGGACGCTCGTCTTAGAGGAGCTCATGGTCGTCAATCCCAAGTCGATCCGCGCGTTCGCGAGCGAGGCCGCCTTCGAGGCCTGGCTCGCGAAGAACCACGACCGACAAAAAGAGGTCTGGATCAGGGTCTTCAAGAAAGCGACGGGCAAACCGACGGTGACGCCCTCGCAAGCGATCGACGTCGCGCTCAGCTGGGGGTGGATTGACGGCATCCGCAAGCCTCTCGACGAACGGACCTTCTTACAGCGGCTCACGCCGCGTGGTCCCCGGAGCCGCTGGTCGCAGCTCAACCGCGACCGCGTCCAGCGCTTGATCAAAGCCGGGCGCATGAGGCCCTCCGGACGACGGCAGGTGGACGCCGCCAAGGCCGACGGGCGATGGGACGCGGCCTACGCGTCGCCCGCCAACGTTCAGATCCCCGGGGACGTGCTCGCGGCCATTCGGGCCGACCCGAAAGCGCTCGCGACATTTCGTGCGCTCAACCGCGTGAACGTCTATGCGATCGCTTACCGGCTGCACCACATCAAGACGCCGGCCCGGCGCGCTCAAAAGCTCCGGGAGGTCACCGCGATGCTCGCGCGAGGTGAGACCTTCCACCCGAACCCGCGGCCCCGCCGCGCTGCCGCCACGAAGGGGCCCGGGAAGACCGGCGCCTGACTCAGTGCCCGCGCCTAATCTCGGGCGGGTGAAAGCGTATCTCGAACGTGTGCAGGCGGCGCTCCGCACAGGTGATGACGCCGGTCTCGAGGTCGACGCTGCGGGGAACTGGCGTGCGGTGCTCCTCGTAGACGGCGTGGTAACCGCGCTCCGCCAGGATGTCCAGCACCATCTCGACGGTGGTCGCGTCCTCGAAGAGAGCGCTCTCCGTCTTGACGACGCATTGGCCGGCCAGGGCGTGCCGCACGATGACCGGCACGACGTGCGCCTCGATGAAGGCGGCGATCTCTTTGAATAGGGGCGCGGCGGCGTGCTCGTAGGAGTCGAGGCGGCGCACGAGCTCTTGTCGCGCGTGCAGCGTCACCTCTGACGCCACGGGGATGTGGTGGATGATGTCGTGGGTGGCTTGTCCGAGCTCGAGCGAGCTTTGGTACTGGAACTCGGCGTTGATGCTCTTCTCGACGTCATGGAGGGGCGCGTCGGCGTTGACGAAGTGATAGTGGAAGTGCCGGCGCAGGCTCGTGAGGGCTTCGTAGGTCAGCTCCTTGAAGGTCCGGTAGCGGTTCCGCGCGAGCGCTTCGTCGACGTCGGTGGAACGGAGCTCGATGAGTTGGCCGACGCCTGTTCTGCGCACCTTTTCGTTGTGCGCGACGATCGCGCGGCCGCGGCCGAGCTGCCGCTCCACCGAGGTTTGCTCGCCCACGAACAGGACCGTGATGCGAAAGATGGGGCGGCGGAAGCGCTTGCCGGTGGGGGTGCCCCAGTAGGTGGAGCGCAGCTGCATGATCTGGTCGTGCAGCAGCTTGACGGCCTCGGCTTGGACCTTGGTCCGGGGGAACCCATCGACGACGACGCCCGTCTGATAGGTCGGCTCGAGCAGCTTGCGCAAAAGTGCCTCGATCACCTCGCGATCGCCGACGAACTGCCCGCGATCCTTGAGCGCGCGCATCTCGGGCGTGTCCAGCAGATCGCTCACGACGATAGGCGCCGCCGTCAGACCTCGCTCGCGCAGGATGAACGGCGTGTTTGTGCCCTTGCCCGAGCCAGGCGCGCCGCCGAGCCACATGATCTCCTTGGGGAAGACCATGTGCTCGAGGCCGCGCTCCTGAACGAGGCGGTTCCAGATCTGCCCGAAGATCAGCGGTGCGTCTTTGATCTCCAGCTCGGGATCGGCGACGCGGGAGGCGCCGGCGTCGGCGGGGCCTGCCGGCGGGGACTCTGGGTCGGACATGGCATCGCCAGAGTAGTGAATCGCGGCTCTCGTGGGGCTGGAAAGTCAGCCCCCGCTACGGCGTGACCTCGAGCAGCGCGGAGGCCGCCGGCGTGTGGCCGTTCGCTCCGTCCGCCAGCGCCGGCAAGTAATGGACGATCCAGAGGCCTGGAGCGAGCGGCCAGGTCGCGCCCGGCTCGAGGTCCGTAGCGTCGATCGAGACGGCGCCCGTCGTGGGGGCGCCCCCCGGCGTTCGCCCGTGTCCGCCGATGTAGCTCCACGCGACCGGCTCGATTGGATTCGTCTCGGACGGAACGTCGGTCGCGGCGCGCGGGTACTTGAAGATGCCGACGCGATCCGTCTCCTGCGGCATCGCCACCCCACGGAACCCGATCTCGATGATCATGGGCAGGGCGCTGACGTAGCTCGGCTCGTCGGGGGCGAGGACGAGCTGCCCGTGACAGCCGCCGGTTCCCGCGAGCGGAGCCGGGGGCGGGTGCAGCAACGCGGGCGGGCTCTGGAAGTCGAACATGTCGAGCAGCGCCGGGCTGTTGGCGTCGCGCGCCGTCAGCGCCGGCAGACCGAAGACGGCTTCGATGAAGCGCGTGATCGACGTGTGGTCCTCGACGACGTGCGACACGTGGTGCGGCCGCGCGTAGGGAGAGATCACCGCGAGGGGGACGCGCACGCCCAGCTCGAAGAAGCCGGTATCGTCGGGGTTGCCTGGCCGGGCGATACACGCCGTGTTCGGCGGCGGAACGTGATCGGCGAACCCGCCCGCCTCGTCGTACGTCCAGATCATGGCGAGGCTGGGCCACAGCGGGCTCGCGACCGCCGCCTCGTAGGCGAGGCGCGTCCAGTTCTCGCCGACCTGCACGTCGGCCGTCGGGTGCTCGTCCTCGACCCAGCCGACGCTGTCGACGAAGGCGACGGCGGGCAGCGTCCCGTCCCGCAGGGCTCTCTGAAAATCGGCGAAGCCGTGGAGGCCGCGGTGGGCCTCGTCCCACCCGAGCGTGCCGTCGAACGGGTTGCTGTCCGTGAAGACGCCCCACGTCACGCCCGCGCGATCGAGGCTATCGAAGAGCGTGGGGGTCGTCGGCTTCGGGATCTTGCCGCAGAAGGTGCAGACAACTCCGTCGGCGGTTCCGAGGAGCAGGAAGCTGCGGTTCGGCCACGTGCCGCTTCGCACCGAGGGGAAGTGGCGGTCCTCGAGGGCGAAGGTGTTTGCGAGCCAGTAGTAGAAGGGCAGATCCGTGGCCGCGTAGGTGCCCATGACGAAGTGGCCGTCGCCGCCCGTCGAGTCGGCCCCATTGAAGACGAAGCCGTCCATCGCGCCGTCGTCGACCTGCCGGTGCATCTCCGCCCATTGGTGGCCCGGGTCCTGGTTGACGCACGTCGTGTCGAGGGCGAAGGGATGGACCGACGCCCCTTCCTCGTCGAGGTTGGCGAAAGTCGACGGGATGGCCTCGACCTCCGGTTGGCCGGAGGCGTGGAGGTTGCCGAGGAGGTGGTCGAAGGACCGATTCTCTTTCATGACGACGACGACGTGCCGGATCGGGATGGCGCCGCGCTCGCTTTCGGACAGGGGCAACGTCTCCGTGACGCGGGCGCCAGCCTTGAAGGCGCACGCCGCACGCCGGGCCGCCATCGGATCGGGGCGCTCGGACGCGGCGAGCGTCCCGCCGTCGCTCGTCGTGGGCGAGGGGGCGGCGGTAGACCCATCCCCGCTCGACGCCCCCGGGCCGGGCTCGACGCCGCCTGGGTCAACCTTCGACGTCGGTGGCAGCTGGCAGCTGATGGCCAGCGCGGAGCCCGCGGCGAGAATGTAGAGACTTGGCCGCATCCGTAGTCGCCCCGAGGGCCTCAAATACCCTACTCCATGTGTCCGCTTGGTGTCAGGATTGTGACTTCCGCGAGCGCCACGGCCCTGAGGGGCTCGCTCGCGCTAGTTTGGGCGTCGTTCGGTCATGGTTCACCTGCTCTTGCTGCTGATGCTCGTGCCCGCGATCCCCGCGAAGACGGACGGCGTCGGGGCCATCGACGCCGCCTGCGAGGCTCCCGGGGGACGCGTCGGGGTGCGCCGCGCGCGCATCTTCGTCGAGGTGTCGGGCGCGGTCCTGCCCAGGCCCCGCCAGGGCCAATGGCGCGAGATCGCCACCGAGGCCGAGCTGCACGCTCTCGCCGCGGGCGAGCGGCCGCCCAACACCGAGGCGATCGTGCGCGGCACGCGCGGCGGCACGCTCGTGTCGATGTACTTTCAAGACGCCTCCGCCAACTGGGCGCACGTCGTCGACTACTGTTTTCGCGCCGAAGGCCCGCTCGCGCGGCTGCGGGGAACGTTCAACTCCTTCACGGCCGCCGAGCGCGGGCCCGGAATTCGCCGGCGACGGACGATCTACTTCGACGCGCAGGGCGCCGTCCTCCGTGCGCAGACGCGCGTGTCGGACATCGACACCGACCGTCCGCTGAACGAGCCGCGCTTCACCGACGAGGATGATCCGCTGTACCCGTCGGTCCGGGCGCTTCCCTTCGCGGCGGACTTGCTGCCGCCCGTGGCGGCCGACGCGGACTCCGATCGCCTCGCGACCATGGTGCGCGAGCGCCTCCCGGCCGTGAAGGGGTGCTATCAGCGCGCGCTGAAGCACGCGCCCGGCCTCGCGGGCAAGGCCGTCGGTCGTTGGACCGTCGAGGCCGCGGGGAGCGTCAGCGCCTTCTCCTGGCAGACCGACGAAATGAAGAGCGCGGCCTTCACGGACTGCGCGCAAAAGGTCATCGAGAGCTGGCGCTTCCCCGCCCGTGACGAGCCGAAGGTCGTCACGTTCCCCTTCGTCTTCGGCGTGCTCGGCGCCGACATCTCGCTCGCGCCGTGAGTCAGGAGCCCCTCTTGCGATCCAACAACGA
>DATKFB010000189.1:0-2904 GCA_035544435.1 Polyangia bacterium | reverse complement strand
GCCGCCCGCGAGGTCGACGCGCTTGACGGTCGTCGTCAGCACGCCGCGCGTGACGATCGCCGACGCGCCGTCGGGCGTGACGGCGACGCCGAACTCACCGGCAGAAGACGCGAGATCGATCGCGGAGCTGATCGTCGTTCCGGGGAGCGGAATGACGTCGAGGACGTCCTTCGTGCACCCGCCGTTGAAGTCCGGCATGACGGCGGCGCTGCCATCGGCCTTGATGGCGAGCCCGTACAGCGTCGTCGCGACGCAAGGTGGGTTGATCGTCCCCGCGATCGCCTTTGCGGCCAGGTCGAGGATCGCGACGTTGTTGGGCGAGCCCTCGGCGACCAGCGCGCGTGTCCCGTCCGGAGTCACGGCGACCATGCCCGGCTGACCCATGAGCGCGATCGTCTGCGTCGCGAAGGTCGCGAGGTCGAGCAGGGTCACCGACCCCCCCGGCTTGTCGTTGGTGATGACGGCGGTGGTGCCGTCGGGCGTGACGGCAACGCCGTGCGGGCTCGGCCCAGCATTGACGGGCGACGACATCGCGAACGGGGCGTTGCTCGCGACGACGCTGGCGCCGCCGCCCTCGGCTGTGACCCGCCAGTAGTAGATGACGCCCGGTTGCAGCGCGACCGTCGGCGTGAACGAGGTCGTCGTGATGCCCGTCTTTTGCGCGACGTCCGCCGCGCCGAACGCCACGGACGTCGCGATCTCGACGTCATAGATCGTCGCGCCCGCCGCCGCCTGCCAGACCAGCATCGGTGTCGTCGACACCGTGGGGTCGCCGTTGACGGGCGTCTTGAGGGTGAAGGGGGCAGGGGGTGAGCCGCCGCTCGCGCCGCCCGTTGACGATCCGGCGCCGCCCGCCGTGCCGGACGCGCCGGCGCCACCCGCCGTGCCCGCGCCACCTGAGTCACCCGCCGTCCCGGACCCCGCGCCCGCCGTTCCCGCCGCGGCCGCACCCGCCGCGCCGGACGCTCCGGACGAGCCGCCGGTGGCGGGCGCGTCGTTCCCACCGTCGGCACCCGAGCTCGCCACCGAGCCGCATCCCGTCAACACGACGAACAGACCCATGGCACGCGACAGCCTCGGCATCGACACCCCTTCCGGGATCGACGATACGCCAATTCGAGGGTCTTGTTAAGAAGCGAGCGCCGCGCTCACGACGGTCCCGCCGATGATCTCGGCGTCGAGCGTCGCCTTGTCGACGCCCACGGCGGACAGCAACGTCCGCCCGTACGACGGCAACGTCTGCAGCGGCTGGATGTCGCCGTCGGCCGCACCCTTGCCGGTCTTCGAGATGATGGGCAGCGCGCCGTAGTCGTTGCCCACGGGTCCGACGCCGCCGATGACGCCGCCCGCGAAGGGCTTGCCGATCGTGACGGAGACCTGGTGATTCTCGTTGTGTTGGCGGCCGTCGGTGTTGCCGGGGCCGAGCGTGCGCCCGAAGACGTTCAGCGTCGCGAAGGTCACGGCGTCCGAGAGCTTGGCGGCCGCGAGCTGCGTCATGAGCGCGGTGATGGTCGCGACGCCCGAGACCGTCTGCGCCGTCTCGCCCGCGAGCCCGATGTCGCGGTGGTTGTCGCCGCCGAAGGGAATGTGCACCGAGATCACGGGCGTGACCTTCATCTGGATCAGCGTCACGGCCGCCAGCATCTGCGAGTCGGCCGAGTTGTCCTTGATGGAGCTGAGCGCGTCGAGGAGGCTCTGATTGATGCTGCGGACCTGCTGCTGCGAGCTCACGAGCGAGTCGATGTACGTCCGCTGCGCCGGCGTCGCGCCGTTCTTGTAGAGGTCGTAGAGCTGGTTGAGCGTCTTGTCACGCAGCGGCTGCAGGTCCGTGAGCGGTCCCGTCGGGTTCGTGAGCGTCGCCTTGAGGGCGAGCGCCGGGATGATCGGGAGCGCCGCGCCCCCGAAGCTCAATCCCTCTGCGGGAGAGGTCGCGCCGAGCACGAGCGGCTGCGACTGGATCGTGCCGAGGCAAGGCGCCATATTCCTCGCGAGCAGCGACGGCAGCATCTCGCCGCCGTACGTCCCGCCCATGAGCTTGAGCACGTCCGGCTCCTTCGGGTGGACGGGCGTGTTGGTCATGAGGTGCCAGAACGTCGTGCGATCGAGGACGGCCTGCGGGAGCGTGGCCCACGGCGCCGCCGCCGTGAATGATTGTCCGCGCAGCTGGAGCGGTCCGGGCGCCATGGACGGGTCGAGGCTGTGAACGATCTTCGCGTCTTCGTAGGTGCCCGGCACGCTGGCGTTGATGGGGTCGCCGCTGCCCAGCGTGTTGAAGATGAAATATTGCGCCTTGGCCTGCGCGCCGCAGGTGGGCGCCGGGTTGGCCGCGAGCGCGCGCCGCGGATTGAGGAGGAACGCGGCTGGCAGGCCCGTCGCCAGGGCGCGCAGGCCAACGTAACCGGTGCCGAAGAGCGCCCGGAGGAGGGTTTGGCGGCGCGTGAGCGTGGGCATCGGTTCCTCCTTTCTAGAGCCCGATCGAGATCGCCGACGGGGCGAGGCAAGCGGTGATGAAGGTCGACTTGAGCGCGTCCGCCGCCGTGTTCCCCCCGGCCATGGCGTCCGTGAAGTGGCTCTTGAGGAAGGTCGTGGCCGGCGCCGCGCGTGGGTCGGAGGGCACGAGGGCCATGACGGTGCTCACGAAGTCGGCGATGGCGGCGTCGGGCTTCGCGCTCGACCACTGCGTCACGCCCGCGACCTGCTGTTTCGCCGGGACGTCGATGACCGCCGCCGCGACGATGGAGCAGATGTTCTCCGTCCCCGCGCGGTAGAAGAGCGTCGGGTCGTTGGGCAGGACGGGCATCGTGGCGCCGCGGCCGTAGCCGTCCGACGGCAGCCCCGACGCGATCTGCGTGATGGCCGCCTGCGCCGCCTTGCGTGTCACGGCGTTGAGCCCGCAGACGTCGT
>DATKFB010000188.1:0-16496 GCA_035544435.1 Polyangia bacterium | reverse complement strand
AGCCCACGCGCGCGCGTGAGGTAGATGCCGAGCAGGAAGAAGACGGTGCTGCCCAGCCGGTTGAGCAGCATCCCGCTCCACAACATCCAGTACGTGCGCGACAAGCCGAGCGCGCCGACCCGATCGACGAGAGGGCGGCGCCCCGTGTCGTTCGCGGGCGCGACGTCGGAACCGAGCTCGAGCCGCGTGGGCGTCGCGCCGGTCGTTCCATTGGGGAGGTTGCTCTGGCTCATCGTCGTCTCCGGAGGGAAGACCGAGAGCCACCCTGAGCGACCCGCGGCCTTCAGCCGGGATCGTCTCGTCGTCGTTCGTTCAGACGCGCGCGACCCAGGCCCGGCTGCCCTTACGGGCGACCGACCACACGGGGTACGTACGGTGAACGAGCTGCGACACGAGGAGACCAGATTACGCCCGCCGGCCAAATCGCGCAACGGGCGCGCGGCCGTCAGGCGGCGCGCAGGCGCTCGAGCACGGCCGGGTGCGCCCGCACGTCGAAGATGACGGCGTCGTCCTCGTAGCGCTCGCCCAGCACCTCGCACGACGCGAAGATCTCGCCGCGCAGGTTTTGCCGATCGTAGGGAATGCGCACCTCGCCGCTCACGAGGCCGCGCGCGAAGAACCCGATGAGGCGCGCGCGCAGGGCCGCCACGTCTTGCGGCCGCCGCGCCGACATGACGACGGCGTCGGGCCAGCGCGCCACGAGCGCGCGCGCCGCGGCGGCCTGCGCCTCCGCGTCGCCCACGCGGTCGATCTTGTTAAAGATCACGAGCCGCGGAAGCTCGCCCGCGCCGATCTCGGCGAGCACCTCGGTCGTCACCTCGAGCTGGCGCTCGAAGCCCGGGTCGGAGGCGTCGACGACGTGGGCGAGCAGGCCGGCCTCGAGCGCCTCGTCGAGCGTGCTCTTGAACGACGCCACGAGCCCGTGCGGCAGCTTGTCGATGAAGCCGACCGTGTCCGAGACGAGGATGCGCGGGCGCGCCTCGGGTGTGAGCGCGCGCACCGTCGTGTCGAGCGTCGCGAAGAGCTTGTCGGCCACGTAGACCTCGCTGCCCGTGAGCGCGCGCATGAGCGTGGACTTGCCGGCGTTCGTGTAGCCGACGAGCGCGACGCGGTTCATGTCCCGGCGCCGCGCGCGCTGCGTGTCCGCCTCGGCGGCCAGCGCTTCAAGCTCGCGCGCGAGCTCGGCGATGCGATCGCGAATCTTGCGCCGGTCGAGCTCGAGGTTGGACTCGCCCGCGCCCTTGCCGCCGATACCGCCGCGCTGCCGGTCACGGCCAGCTCCCGACTCGCGCAACCGCGGCGCGAGGTACTGCAGCCGCACGATCTCCACCTGCGCCTTGGCGACGCGCGAGCGCGCGTGCCGGCGGAAGATCTCTAGGATGACCGCCGTCCGATCCATGACCTCGGCGCCCGTGGCCTTCTCGAGGTTGCGCGCCTGCGAAGGCGTGATGTCGTGATCGACGAGGACGACCTTGATGGGGTCCTTCGGCGCCCCCGCGAGGGGCACGGGCTCGTCGGACGCGTCGGTCTCGTCGGCGTCGAGCGCGCCGTCGACCGCGCCGTCGGCCGCGGCCTCGGCGGTCGCGTCGGCCTCGTCGTCCGCCTCGGCGCTGTCCTCGGCGGGCTCCGGGGCGCCCGTGAGCGCCCGCAGCTCCTTCAGCTTGCCGCTGCCCACGACCGTGCCGGCGTGGAACGCGCGCCGCCGCTGCGTGACGGTGGCCGCGACGGTGAGGCCCAGCGTGCGCGCCAGGCGGTGCAGCTCCGCGACCGACGAGGCGAACGCGACGTCGTCGACGTCGTGGAGGTGGACGGCCAACAACACCGCGCGCAGGGGTCCGGAGTCCGGGTCAGGCGTGAGCGACATGAACGCGCGAGTATAGGTGACGCGCGCCGATACCGTAGGACCATGATCGATATGGGCCCCAGGCACGCTGCCTTGGTCAGGTCAGCCTCAGCCTGAGCCTCGACATGGCGGCCTCGAGCGCGAGCGACAGACCGACGACCGCCGCGCAGCCGATGACGTTGAACCACAGGAAGCCGAGGCTCGTGCGCAGCCACACGGCGAGGACGATCGCCTCGGAGATGAGCGCCGCGACGAAGACGGGCGTCGCGCGCACGCGGCGCACGAAGAATGCCACGAGGAAGATGCCGAGGATCGTGCCGTAGAAGAGCGAGCCGAGGATGTTGACGGCCTGGATGAGGTTATCGAGCATCGACGCCCCCACGGCGAAGACGACGGCGAGCATGCCCCACCCCGCCGTGAACAGCATCGCCGCCCGCAGATAGTGCCGATCGGTCTGCCCGGGCCGCCAGCGGCGCTGGTAGAAGTCCACGAGCGTGCATTGCCCCAGCGCCGAGAGCTCGCTCGCCGTCGACGACATGGCGGCGCAGAGAATCACGGCGAGCAGCAGGCCGATGAGGCCGCGCGGCAGGTTGCTCATGACGAACGTGATGAAGACGTAGTCGGCGTCGTTCGTCTCGGCGCGCGGCACCGCCTCGGCGAGGAGGCGCTTGGCGCGCGCCCGCACGTCGGCCGAGTCGGCGGCGGCCGCGCGCGCGCTCGTCTCGGCCGCGGCGATCGCCGCCGCGTCGCCCCCGTCGAGCGCCGCCTCGAGGCGCGAGACGGCCGTCTGCTTGCGCTCGACGCTGCGATGGTGCTCGGACTCGAGGACGCCCAGCTCGGCGGCCCGCGGCGTCGCGTAGACGCGCGCGAGCTCGGACTCGTTGAAGAACAGCGGCGCCGCGTGGAATTGATAGAAGACGAACACGAGCACGCCCACGAACAGGATCAGCGCCTGCATGGGGACCTTGAAGAGCCCGTTGAACAGCAAGCCCAGCCGGCTCTCCGTGATCGAACGACCCGACAGATAGCGCTGCACCTGCGATTGGTCCGTGCCGAAGTAGGCCATCGCGAGGAAGAAGCCGCCCGTGAGCCCCGACCAGAAGGTGTAGCGGTTGCCGGGCGCCAAGGAGAAATCGATGACGTTCATCTTGCCGAAGACGCCCGCGATGCGAGCGGCTCGCCCGAGGGTGACGCCGGGCGGCAGGCGCAGGACGATGACGACCGCCGCGACGGCCATCCCGCCCAGCATGACGACCATCTGGTGCTTCTGCGTCTGGCTCACGGCCCGCGTGCCGCCCGCGACCGTGTAGAGCACCACGAGCGCGCCGATCGAGAGGCACGTGCCGTTCAGCGACCAGCCCAGCACCTTCGAGAGGATGATCGCGGGCGCGTAGATCGTGATGCCCGCCGAGAGGCCGCGCTGCAGGAGGAAGAGCAGCGCCGCCAGCTGGCGCGTCTTCAGATCGAAGCGGCCCTCGAGGTACTCGTAGGCCGTGTAGACGCGCAGTCGGTAAAAGCGCGGCACGAAGGCCACCGAGAGCGCGATCATCGCGAGCGGCAGGCCGAAGTAGAACTGGACGAAGCGCATGCCGTCCTCGTACGCTTGGCCGGGCGTCGACAGGAAGGTGATGGCGCTCGCCTGCGTCGCCATGACCGACAGGCCGATGGTCCGCCAGTCGTCGCGGTAGCCGCCGTGCAAGTAGCCCGCCATGTCGACGCGCGCGCGCGTCTTCCACAGGCCGTAGCCGACGATGACCCCCAGCGTGCCGAAGAGGACGGCCCAGTCGAGGGCGCTCATGTCACCGATAGGCCGCCGTGAGCGCCGCGTAGAGGATCACCTGGAGCGCGAGCGCGCCGAGGACGATCAGATAAATGCGAGGCCAGGTCGCGAACGGCGGCGCGTCGCCGAGCTCGGGCCGCGGGGCGGAGGCGGCCTCCGGTCCGGGGGGTGCGTCAGGGGCCATGGCGGGACGCGCCTCCCGCGAGGAGGTTCGCGAACAGGCGGTAGGCGCCCGGCACGCCCGCAGGGAGCTGCCGGAAGAACGCCAGGCCCGTATAGATGAAGGTCCCCTTGCCGTGGCGTGCCCAGAGCAGACCGCCCGCGAGCGCGTGCTCGTCGGGGTCGTGCATCGAGAGCACCGTCTGGTAGCGCGCGTCCCAGGTCTCGGCGAAGTAGAGCCCGCGCTCCTGGATCCAGCCCTCGAAGTCGCGCGCCGTCAGCACGTTCGGCGTCGTGAGCGCGGGGTGGCTGACGCTCGCGAAGGTCACGGCGGCCGTCTCGTCGGTGACGCGGTCGTGACCGATCGCGAACGGCCACGGGCCGAGGGGCTCGGTGAGCGGCGCGAGACGGTTGTTGGTGTTGTACTGGACGACGAGCGTCCCGCCGCCCTCGACGTAGGCCATGAGCGCGGCGTGAGCGGCGCGCAGCCGCTCGCTCGTGTTGAAGGCGCGCACGCCCGTGACGACGGCGTCGAAGCGCGCGAGCGAGGCCGCCCCGAGCGTGCTGCCGTCGAGCAGCCTGACCTCGTAGCCGACGCGCCGGAGGCTGGCCGGCACCTCGTCGCCAGACCCGGGGACGTAGCCGATGCGCGCGCCGCCCTTTGCGAGCTGAACGGGCACCAGGCGCACGTCGGCGTCGGCGAGCCAGGTCTGGATCGGGATGTGGGCGTGGTCGATCGTGACGACGCCGCGCGCGTAGGACGCGCCGCCCACCTCGGCGGCGACGCGGAGCACGCCGGGCGAGGCCGCGCCCTTCGTGGCCGCGCGCACGCGGAACGTCACCGTGGCCTCGGCGCCCTGGCGCGCCAGCGAGAACGGCGCCGTCGGCGGCTCGACGACCCAGCCCGCGGGCGGCGCCGGGCGGACGACGCCCGCGACCCCGGGCGCGCCGCCGACGAGGCGGACGCTGAGCGCGCGCGGCCCCGCGTCGGGGAACATGAGGACACTCGCGTCGGGGCGCACCGAAACGAGCGGCGTGACCGTCACGGGCCGATGGCGCTCGCCCATGACGGGGTCGGTCCACTTGTAGCGCACGGCGCGCACGACCGTGAACGTCCGGCCGGCGATCGTGAGCCCGAACGCCACGCGCAGCGCGGGCTCGTTCTCGGGTGCGCCGACGAGCTTGGCGTCGGCGACGCGATAAAGCCCGGCCTCGGGCGGAGCCTCGAGCCAGTACGGCGTCGTCGCGGGCTCCGTGACGGGCACGCGGATCGTGCGCTTGACCTCGAGCGCCGCGCCGGCGGCGTCGGCAGTGGGCGCCGCGACGAGCTTGCCGACGGGGACGGCGGCCGACTCGAAGGGAAAGCGCAGCTCGTCGAGCGTGGCCTTGATGGGCGCGCGATCGATGACGCTCGCTGTGACCTCGAGCTCGTGGCCGGGCGCGACCTCCGAGGCCGCCGCCGTCGCCTCGACGAACAGGCCCGCGCACGCGAGGACGAGGTCGGCGACCTCCCGCTTCTTCTGCGCGCGGGTCGACGCGTCGGGCGCGGCGTCGAGCGCCCGATCGAGCGCGAGCAACGCCGGGATCGACGCGTAGGGTTTAGTGGCGTCGAAGGCGCGGGCGGCCTTGTCCGTGAGGCCACGCAGCAGCCCCGCCGCCTTCGAGGGAAAGCGATCCCACGTGAGCGCGAGGTCCGCAAACAGCGTGGCCGGGCCGGGCTTCTTCTTTCCGGCCGTCGCCGCCGCCGCCTCGTCGAGCACCTTGAAATATTCGACGATGGGCCCGCGCGCGCGCGCGACTCCGAAGCCCTGGCTCTTGTGCATGCTGCGGCTGTCGGCCGCGAGCTCGCCCATCGAGACCCCGAGCAGCGGGCTGAAGGCGCCGACGTCGAGCTTGATGAAGCCCGAGAGATCCTCGCCCGGCTTGAGGTTCCAGGACGACTTGTTCCAGAGCAAACGACGCGCCTGCCACGGCTCCGTGCCGCCCTCGAGCTGTTCGGGATGGAACTTGGGATCGGCCGCGGCGCGGAAGGCCTCGACGGCGAGCATGGCCGAGGCCGTGTGGTGACCGTGCGTGTCGTCGCGCTCGGGCGGGAAGCGCGTGATGATGACGTCGGGGCGGAAGCGCCGGATGACGGCCACGACGTCGGTGAGCACCGCCTCGCGGCCCCAGATGCGCAGCGTCTCGTCCGGGCTCTTCGAGAAACCGAAGTCCCGCGCGCGCGTGAAGAACTGTTCGGCGCCGTCGATGCGCCGAGCGGCGAGCAGCTCCTGCGTGCGGATGAGCCCCAGCTCCGGCCCCTGCTCGGCGCCCACGAGGTTCTGTCCGCCGTCCCCCCGGGTCATCGAGAGATAGGCTGTGCGCACGAGGGCGACGTTCTCGAGGTACGCGAGGAGGTTCGTGTTCTCGTCATCGGGGTGCGCGGCGACGTAGAGCACGCGGCCCACGACACCGAGGCGGCGCAAGGCGAGCTGCACGCGCCCGGCGTCGGGCTCGGGTGGCGGGCCGGCGGCGGCAGCGGCGTGGGCGGGCAAGGTCATGCAGAGGGCAACCAGGAGCGACGACCGAATGAATGTGCGCATGGGAATGGAACCGAGGCTGCCGCAGTATAGTTGACAGGTCCGGTGGGTCGAACGTTCTCCAGCTCCTATCTCGCGGGCGAGCCCGCCGCGCGCGCCTTCCTCACGCGCGACTTCCGCGACCCTGCGGCGCGCCGCGAGGCCACGCGCGCGTCCGCCTCGCGCCGCACCAGCCCCGCGCTGCTCCGGGTCCTCGCCGCCCAGCAAGCCGGCCTGCCGCCCAGCGCAGCGCGCGACGCCAACCTCGCGGCGCTCGGGGGCGGCCAGACGGTCGTCGTCGCGACGGGCCAGCAGGTCGGGCTCTTCCTGGGCCCGCTCTACTCCTTCTACAAGGCCGCCACCGCCATCGTTGCCGCCCGCGCGCTCGAGGCCGAGACGGGCGTGCGCACGGTGCCGCTCTTCTGGCTGCAGACGGAGGACCACGACTTTGCGGAGATCGCCGCGTGCCGGGTCGCCGTCGACGACGGCGCGCCCCTGACCCTGGCGCTCGCGCCCGAGGACGCCGCGATGGAGCGCGTGTCGCTCGCCCACCGCCGCCTCGGCCCCGAGATCGCGGCGCTCGTCGAAACGCTCGCGGCGGCCCTCGGTCCCGGGGAGGCGTCTGCGGAGGTCGTCGCGCTCCTCGGCGCCCACTACGCGCCGGGCCAGTCCCCGGCCGCAGCCTTCGCGGGCGTCCTCGCGACGATCTTCGCGGACGAGGGCCTGCTGATCCTCGACCCGCGCGTCGCGCCCGTGGCCGCGCTCGCCGCCCCGCTCTACCGGCGCGCCCTCGACGACGCCACCGCGCTCGAGGCGCGCCTGCGCGCGCGCGGGGCCGCGCTCGCCGCGGCCGGGCTCGACGAGCAGATCCCGGTCCGCCCGGGCTGCGCGCTGCTGTTCTTTCACCAGCGCGACGCCGCGGGGCGGCGCTTCCGGCTGCAGCGCGAGGACGGGCGCTGGACCCTCGCGGGCGCCGGCGAGACCATCGAGGACGCCGAGCTGCGCGGCTTCCTCGACCAAGACCCCCTGCGGCTCTCCACGTCGGCGCTGATGCGGCCCATCGTGCAGGACGCGCTGCTGCCGACCGCCGCCTACGTGGGCGGCCCCGCCGAGATCAGCTACTTCGCGCAGCTCGAGGCGATCTACGACATCTTCGGCCTGCCGCCGCCGCTCGTGATCCCGCGCGCGCGCTTTCGCGTCCTCGACGCACCGACGCGACGGCGCCTCGAGCAGCTCGGGCTCTCGTCCGACGACGCCACCCGCCCGCGCGCCGAGCTCCTCGCGCGCCTGGGCGCCGGAGCGGCCGTCGCGGGGCCTGACCCGGACGCGCTCCGGCGCCTCGTCTCCGAGCGCATCACGCCCGCCGTCGCGGACCTCACGCGCGCCGCGCTCGCCGCCGACGCGCGCCTCGACCGGCCCGCGGCGCGCACGCGCGCCGGCGTCGAGCGCGCCCTCGAACGCTTCATCGCACGCTACGCGCGCACGCGAAGCGAGCGCGACGAGGTCGTGACGGCCCGCCTCGATAAGCTCCAGCGCGCGCTCGTCCCCGAGGGCGTCCCCCAGGAGCGCTACTACGGGTGGCCGTCGCTCGCGGCGCGCGTCGGCCCCGCGACGCTCAAGCGCCTCGTCCTCGAGCGCCTCGCCGGCGACCCATTTCCCACGACACTCCAGGAGCTGCGCCCGTGACGCCGCGCCTCTCGGTCGGCGTCGCGTGCTTCTCGACGTTCGGGGGCAGCGGCGTCATCGCCGCCGAGGTGGCGACCTCGCTCGCGCGCCGCGGTCACCGCGTGCACGTGTTCAGCGACGCGCCGCCCGGCCGTCTCGACCTCGGCCACGAGGGCGTCGCCTTCCACCGCGTCGAGGCGCCAGCCTACCCGCAGCTCGGACACGATCTCTACACGCTGGCGCTCGCCTCCAAGATCATCGACGTCGCGCGCCGCGAGGGTCTCGACGTCGTCCATGCCCACTACGCGCTCCCCCACGCCGTCAGCGCGGAGCTGGCTCGCCAGGTGCTGGCCGCCGAGCGCCCGGCGTCCGCCCCGCGCGTCGTGACGACCTTGCACGGGACCGACACGACGCTCGTCGGCATCGACCCGACGTTCCTGCCGCTCACGCGCTTCTCGGTGCTCGGGAGCGACGCCTTGACGGTGCCCTCCCTCTGGCTCGCCGAGGTCACGCGCCGCAACCTCGACCTGCCGCCCGCGCTCTCGATCGACGTCGTCCCGAACTTCGTTGACACGGACCGCTTCGCGCCCACCGACGGCCCGCCCTCGGCGCCGCCCGTGATCGTCCACGTCTCGAACTTCCGCGCGCTCAAGCGCGTCACCGACGTCGTGCGCGTGTTCGCGATCGTGCGCGCCAGCCGTCCCGCGCGCCTGCGCCTCATCGGCGACGGCCCCGAGCGCACGGCCGCCGAGGCGCTCGCGCGCACGCTCGGCGTCGCGGACGACGTCGAGCTCGTGGGCGAGCGCGACGACCTGCCCGCGTCGCTCACGGACGCCGCGGTCTTCCTCCTGCCCAGCGAGACCGAGAGCTTTGGCCTCGCCGCGCTCGAGGCCCTCTCCTGCGGCGTGCCCGTGGTCGCCTCGCGCGTGGGCGGCGTGCCCGAGGTCGTCCCCGACGGCGAGGTTGGCTTCCTTCACGCCATCGGCGACTGCGCGGGCATGGCCGCGTCGACGCTGCGGCTTCTCGACGAGCCCGCCCTGCGCGCGCGCCTCGGACGCGCCGCGCGCGCGCACGCCGAGGCTCACTTTCGCGCCCCGCCCGTCGTCGATCGCTACGAGTCGATCTACGCCCGTGTCCTGGCGGCGCCCCGCCGCTCTATTTGACCTTCTTCTTCCAGTCGACGAGCCCCTTCTTGACGTCGGCCTCGAGGAAGAAGTTGCCGTTCTTGGCGCCGAGCGCCTCGGCCTTCTCGGCCATGGCGACGGCGTCTTTGTAGCCGCCCTTGGCCGCCAGGAGCTGCGCCTTGATCCAGTCGTTGAACCAATCCTCCTTGAGCAAGAGCGACTGGTCGACGTACTTGAGGCCCGTGTCGTAGTCCTTCTTGGTCTCGAGCATGTAGCGGGCGGCGTTCGCATACACGCGCCAGCCGTTGTCGACGGCGCTCGTGACGTTGGCGAGGGCCTGCTGGGCCGTCGCGACGCCGATGGGGAGCGACAGGCGCAGCTTTTCCCACTCGAGATCGAGCGATGCCTTGTCGTCCGTCATGTTCGAGAAGATGAAGGCGAGGCGCTCGCGGAACGGCGCCGCCCCTGGCTTGACCTGCACGCGCAGCAGGTCGAGGTCGGCCTTGTACTCGGTGGCCGTGCCCGGCTGGTCGCCCTTCTTGTTGAGGATGACGGTCCAGGCGCCCTTCGCGGGGATCGTGAAGAGCGCATACGTGCCCGCGGGCACCGACTTGTCGGCGAACGTCACGTCCTTGCTGAAGGTGATCTTCGTGGCCGAGTTGGCGCCCGTGCGCCACATCTTGCCGTAGGGAACGAGGCCGTCCCAGATCTTGCGGCCCTTGACCCCCGGGCAGCTATACTCGACGGTGACGTCGGTGAGGCCCACCTGCTGCGTGATCTTCGCCGTGGGGCTTGGACGCGGCAGCTCGAGGTCGGCGCGCGCCGTGCGGGCGGCGGCGGGCAAGAGGATCAGCGCCGAGAGCAGCGCCAGGGGGAGCCGGTTGCGAGAGGTCGTCTTCATGGCGGGCAAAGGTACGGGTTGTCGCCCGCGCGCGCAACGTGTCTAAGAGGACGGCCCGGCGCAGCGATTCCAGCGTCGCAGCCAGAACCAAATCGTTTCGCATTTTGCAAAAGTGCTTTCATAGAGTGCGACGGCCTTGACCTTTGCCTTGGACTGCCGCCAGAACCACGAATGAATCATCCTTCCTTTCGATCGATGCCAAGCAGTCGGCAACGCGGCCGCACGCTCGTCGTCGTTGCTGCCGCGATCGCCGTCGCCGTGGCCGTCGTCTGGCGCCTCGGCGCCGCGGATCGAACGGCGGCCGACGTCACGGCCGATCCGAAGCTCACGCACGTCGACATCGTCTCGGTCCCGGAGGGCGCCTTCGTTATCCGCGCCGACGACGGCGGCGTCCTCGGGCGGACGCCGTTGACGCTCTCTCTTCCGAAGAGCGACATCGACCTCTCCGTCATCGTGAAAGCTGACGGCCATCAAGATCGCCGCGTGGCGGTGCCGCTCTTCTCCGAGAGCGGGAGGGTGGACGTGACATTGACGCCGATCGATGTGGATGCCGCCGCCGGACGCACTCGATAGTCCGCGCGCGCGTTAGACGGAGGCGCTAATCGGAATCGGCGGCGCCGCCCCCATCTGTCCCGCCGTCTGGCGACACGCGCATCAGCTTCAACGTTCGCGCGCCGGCCTTAAGCGCCAAGGGCTGACCGTTCGTGCCCGACAACTGCAGCGTTTGACCGTCGTCGGTCACGCAGAAGGTTGCGTCGCGAACCGTGCGCCGGGACGGGCTGATCTCGTTCAGGTTGCCCTGCCCCCCGCTGCTGTAGTGATGAATGATGTTCCCTTCCTGGACCCACGTCCCTTTGTCGCCCACGGCGCTGCTGAACTGGTCCGCCTCCAGGTAGTCGAACGTGCAGGCGCACCCATCGCCGACGTCCTCGCAAGCGAAGGCCGGCCCGCCGGAGGGGTTCGAGTAGACGGGGTTCGCGCCGATGGATGACTGTTGCAGCTTCACCGCGAGCTCAGCACAGGTCAGGTCCGCGCCGTTGACCCCAAAGCACGAGCGCGCGACGTGGAACGCCGTCGTCGATTGGGCCGTGAGGACGTAGACGTAGCTGTGATCCGCCGCAAAGGTGATCGTCCCCGACACGATGACGTCCGGCTGCGGCATGGGGACGCTCGGCGTCGCGACGGTGACGGTTCCGTCTTGGTCCTTCGTGAAAGTCAGGTCCCAGCACCAGCTGCCGCTCGTGACGGCGGGCGGCGTCGCGCCCGTCTCGGGCTCGAAGTACGGTGGCGTGGCGTAGTTCTGAGCGGGCCGCGCAATAACGGGAAAGTTGCAAATCGAGGCTGGATCGACCTGCCAGACACCGACCGGATCGCCGCCACAGTCTCCGACAACCGGGCAACCGCCCGCGGCGCCCGGGCCCTTGCATCCGGCGAGAAGCAACGACACCGTGGCCACCACGAAACGACCGACGGACAGCGCCGCGACCGGGGAGATGGTCATGGGGGTGGTGCCAGCACGAGCGTGCGCAAGCCTAAGATTCCGAACAGGCTGCCACCCCGGTTGCCCGTCAACTGCAACGCGCCGCCCCGGGCGCAAAACGACGTCTCGAGCGTCGTCGCCGGCGATTGAGCGGCCACGGCGGTCCCGTTGTAGAGGAAGAGAGTACTGTCCTGGAGCAACGAACCGCCGTCGGCCTTCCACATCCCGCTGTCCGAGACCGCGACCGTGTAGACGTAGGTGCAGTCGCACCCTCCATCGCTGGCGTCCCCGCACTCGATCTGGTCGAAGTTGGCAGGGATCACGCCGGGCTTGGAGGACATATAGAAGCTCGCCAACGCTGTCGCGAGCTTGGCGCAGGTCGGGCTGGGGGCGCCGTTGGCCAGGAGACAGCGCGGGGCGAAGTGCGTCGTGTTTCGCTGCGCTGGCAACCCAACGGTCGAGAACGTCAAAGCCGTCAGGTACGAAAAATCGGGGCCAAACGTCAGTTTCGCCGTCGTCAGCAAAGGGGCGTCGTGCCAGAGGACGACGTTCAAGACCTCGGGGTCCGGATTCTCCGTGTACACGAGGTTCGAGCACCAATCGCCGCTGGTCGTCTGCTGCAACACGACCGGATTCGGTTGGGGTGGCGCGATCATCGCCGTCGGCGGAGTGATCGTGCCGAAGGCGGTAACGTCGACGGGTTGCGCGGGCCGCACGGGTTGGAATTGGCAAGAGTCGTCGATGACCGACCATGTGCCCACAGGATCGCCCCCACAGCTGGCGAGGGCTGGACAGCCGCCCTTGGCTCCCTCCCCGCAGCCCGACGCCGCGATCACGCCCCAGAACGCCAGCAGCGCCTTCATGCCGCCATCCATCCTAGAAGAAGAACCACCACGCCGCCTCGGTCCGGTTGTTGCGGGCGACGGTCCCGTCGCCGCCGAAGGTCTGCGCCATCGTCTGGTAAGAAAGCGCCATCTGGAATGCGGGCGTGATCGACCACCAGAGCGTGCCGTCGATGTACTGGCCTTTGCTCCACACGAAAGCCTGACCCATCACCGGCGTGAGCGCGAGCGCGTTGCTCGACTGGATGCGCGAGTACGTGCCGGAGAGCGCGAGCACCTTCCCCTCGCGGAGCGGCACGTGATAGCGCGCGTTGACCATCAACCCTTGCCAGTCGATCGTGCGCACGAGGCCGTTGGTGTCGAAGGTGACGATGCCCTGATCGATGTTGGGGGTGTAAGCCGGCGCCGGCAGCAAGTTCTTCGGGTTCGCGAGCGAAGGAAAGAGCACGCCGCCCGTGAGCGTCAGGTAGAGATCGGAGACACCGGTTCCCCGCGAGTACTCGCCGGTTATCGACAGCGCGTTGCCGAAGTTCTTGCCCTTCGCGGGGATGATCGGGATGAAGGCGCTGGCGGCCGCGCCCCAGCCGTAGACGACCTGCGGATCGGCCGTGATGGCCTCGAAGTCGGTCACGGACAGGCGCCTGCCCACGGCGGAGACGGCGAGCGCCAGCGGCGCCGCCTTGGCCGGCCGCGGGCCCTGCCCCGAAGCCCCTTGCCACCTGTCGATCGTGAGCTTGACGCCCGCCTGGACGTCGGGAACCGCCGAGTCCCGCGTCGCGGGACGAACGCCGGCGACCGCAAGCTCGACGGCGACGGCCCGGCGCGCGATCACCTTCGAGAGACGGAGCTGCACGTTGCGATGAAAGACCTCGCCCATGACGCCGAGGAACGCCGGCGTGCTCGGGAAGAATCCTTGGCCTCCCCAGCCGTAGAGATCGAAGGTCTGGCCCACGAGGAGATCGAGAACCGGCGTCTCGAGCTTGGCGTAGTAATGACGCAAGCGAATCGATTCGTACGTGTAGCTCTGATCCTGCGTGGCCGTCGTCGGAAGCACGCCGAAGAAATCCGCCTCGAAGAACGCCGAGGCCCTCACGGACCCGAAGGGCGGCGCGGCGATCTTGTAGCCGAGGCGTGAGTCCTTGACCGTGGCCTGGAAGCGGGGATTGTCTCCCGCGATGGTGTGCGGCTGCTGAATGATGTTGTTGAGGACCGCCTCGGAGAAGCTCTGCGTCGAATCGTAGAGCGCGTCGAGCTCGAGCCACCCGAAGAAACCCATCTGCCAGCCTGGCTCGGCGGCGAGCAGCGGCGGAGCGGCCGGCTTCGGGGCGAGAGCGGTCGGAGGCGAGGCCTCGTCCGTCGCGGATACAGCTGCTTGAATGGCCGCGGCTGTATCACTCTCTGGAGGCGCCGCAGCCGCGAACGCCCCCGCAGGAAACGTCAACACGGCCGCGACGGCCAGCGTCGTCCGTCCTCGCCATTCGCTCCTCCGCCCGAGGTCTTGGCCGATCGGCACGCGGGGTCAATAACGTAGCGTGATAGCAATTGGCAACCCCAAAGACGTGCGCAGAAGGCATTTACTTGCCGTCCGTCGCAAGCCGAGGGCGCTTTGCTGCTCTCGTTGCCGCGGCCCACAAAACGCCGCGGCGCAATCGTCGATGCAGGTGCACCTGAGCGGATGCAACCGTTTCCGATGATCGTATGAAACATTCGAGCTGCGCCGCACATTAAGTACGGTGGGATTTACCTCGCCCCGCTCGAGTTCTGCGCGACGGATCATACACATCGGGCACGCCGCGGTATGCGCCGCCAGGAGTCATTCATGCTGAATCTCGACCGCTTGGTCCGCTCAGACGACGTCCCACCCGAGCCGAGGGTCGATCCGCGTAGCGCCTTCGGCGCGTCGCTCGCCGCGATCTCGCTGCTGGTGCTCCTGAGCCTAGGCGCCTGCGGCGGCAGCTCTCCCGGCACTCCCGCGCCGCTCACGGGCACGGCGGGATCAGGCACGGCCGGCAATGGGACCGGCGGGGTGACCGGCTCAGGCGGCAGCGTGGTCGCCAGCGCGACCTGCACCAACTACTGCTCGACCATCATGGCGAACTGCAAGGGTCCGAACCAGCAATACGCCGACATGGCGAACTGCCTGAAGGTGTGCGCGCAGATGCCCGCCGGCACCCCGACGGACGACGGCGTCAACAGCGCCGGCTGCCGGACCAACGCGGCGACGGCGGCCGCCATGGACACCCTGCCGATCAAGTCCAAGTGCTTCGCGGCGGGTCCCCTCAGCTACGGAGTCTGCGGCAGCGACTGCGACGTCTTCTGCGCGGTCGCGTTCAATTACTGCGGGGCCGCCGCCGGTTACACGTCGGTCGACGACTGCACGGGCATCTGCGGTCAGTTCGGTCGCGTCGTCGACTTCGCGGCGCCCGGCGCTTACGGCGCGACCTACACCCCGGGCGCGACCCCCGAGACGAAGGACACGCTGGAGTGTCGGGCCTTCTACCTTTTCATCGATGCCCTGCAGAGCTCGGCCGCTCAGCAGACGAACTGTCCGAACGCGGCCAACATGAGCACCTGCGGCCCGGGCGTCGCGCCCATCCCGATTCCCGACGGCGGCACGACTTCCGACGCGGCGGTTCCGACCTACGACGGCGGCGTCGTGAGCGTCATCAATAGCACCAACTGGAACGAGACGAAGTTTCCGCCCGCGACGCGCAAGATGCTCCTGCGCGACGAAGGCGACCCCCACCTCGTCATGGTGGACCTCAGCCAACCGAACCCGATCGTGTGGAAGACGGTCGCGGAGGGCCCCTGGGCGCGCGCCGCGCAACTCATCGGCAACAACCAGATCCTCGGTGGCACGAGCACCGGCTACCAGGTCTTCGACTACATGACGGGCAAGATCGTCAAGACCGTCACCGGTTTCGCGAACACGCAATCGGCGTATCGCCTGGCCACGGGCGAGACCATGCTCACGCAGAACGGCACGGTCCTGACCTTCCTCGACAAGACCGACAAGAAATCTCACCAGATCTCCTATCCCGGCTTCGGCTACGTCCGCGTCGCGCGACCGACGCGCAAGGGCACCTTCCTCGTTCCTTCGGACACGCAACTCTTCGAGGGCGACGCGGCCGGCAACATTCTTTGGAAGACCACGAGCGCCGGCTGGTCTCACATCTGGGAGCCATTGCTCCTCGGCCCACCAGTGGGCGGGGGGACCTGGCACAACGGCGATACGTTGATCTGCACGGCCTTCGGGTCCTCGTGCGACGTCGTCGACCAGACCACGCACAAGGTCACGTTCCGTTTCGGGACGAAACAGATGCCGATGGCGTCGACCT
Source organism: Polyangia bacterium (assembly GCA_035544435.1). GTDB lineage: Bacteria > Myxococcota_A > Polyangia > Fen-1088 > Fen-1088 > DASZFV01. Next base: position 806 of record DATKFB010000188.1, on the reverse strand, counting down.
TCAAACCGAACTTCTTCTCGGAGTACGAGATCCTCCCGAACGGCAACATTTTCACCGCCAACTGGCAGGGGCACGGCGGCAGCAACGGCGGCAGCGGCATCCAGGTCATCGAGTTCGATCCCACGGGCAAGGTCACTTGGTTCTGGAAGCAGGATCCGGCGGTTTTTTCCTCGATCCAGGGCGTTCAGGTCATGGATGGCAAGAACCCCCTGTACCTGCACGTCCAGGAGACGAGCGCCGACAGCACGTGGCAACCCGTCATGCCGACCCCTTGACGGCGCCTGAATCGACACGAGTGCCCGTGGGTCACGCCGCGGCCGAGCCTCGTCGCCCGAGAGTCGTCGCTCTCATTCTGGCCTACGACGTCGCCGGTCTTCTCGAGAGGGCGCTTCGCAAGATCCCGCGTCAGCTCGTCGACGACATCTTCGTCATGGACGATTGCTCGACGGACGGGACCTCTGACGTCGCGAGACGGCTGGGCCTGACCGTCTACCGGAACGAGAAGAACCTCGGTTACGGGGGCAACCTTCGGGCCGGCCTTCAGCGGGCCGTGCGCGATCACGCCGCCGACTACGTCGTCGAGATTCACGGCGACGGCGCGCAGTTCAACCCGGCGGCAATCGCCGCGGCTCTGCCGCTCATGCGCGAGAACGTGCCGTTCATCATGGGCTCTCGCTTCGTCGAACCGGGGCGCGCACGCGAAAGCGGGATGCCGCTCGTTCGCTTCCTGGCGAACCGCGGACTCTCGCGATTGTCACGCCGCGTCCTCGGACTGCCGCTCACGGAATATCACTCGGGCTTCCGTG
>DATKFB010000187.1:0-5010 GCA_035544435.1 Polyangia bacterium | reverse complement strand
CTGCACCTCGGCCTCCTGGCTGACGTCGGCCTTGAAGGCGAAGGCGTGCGCGCCGCACGCCTCGACCTCGGCGACGACCTTGGCCGCCTCCTCGGGGCGCGAGACGTAGTTCACGACGACGTCGGCGCCCGCGTGCCCGAGCGCGAGCGCGACGGCGCGCCCGATGCCGGAGTTCGCGCCCGTGACGATGGCCTTCTGGCCCACGAGGGAGCGCACGACGTGGCCCGTCGGCACGACGGCTTCGGGCAACCCCTCCTCGGCGAAGTAATCCTTGCTCTGCCTCATCTCGGGTCTCCTCTCCGTGACGCCCTCGGCGCGGGCGCGGCAATGATAGACCCCGATCGCGGCGCCAGCACTTTCCGATCGAGGCGGAGCAGCTCACCGAGCGACCACGCCTGGAACGGACACCCGCCCGGGCGGTGGGGCGCCTCGCCGTCGGCGACCTCGGGCAGGTGGCCGAGCCCCGCCGTCTCCAGCTCCCGCGCGAGTGGTTCCAAGAAGCGCGCGCGCGCGACCTCGACGGCCGCCGCGTCGTTGCCGTGGACCCGGACGTGGGCCTCTGCGAAGGGTCCCATGAGCCAGGGCCAGACCGTCCCGTCGTGGTAAGCGCCATCGCGCTCGACGACGCCGCCCTCGTAACGGGGGCGATAGCCCGGTTCCTCTGGTCCGAGCGTGCGCAAGCCGAGCGGCGTCAGCAGCGACGCCTCGACCGCGTCGACGACGCGGCGCGCGCGCGCGGGCGACAGCAGCGAGAGCGGCAGGCCGCCCGCGGCGAAGATCTGGTTCGGCCGCAGCCGCGCGTCGACCGTCCCGGGCACGTGGTCGCAATCGACGACGTCGTACAAGCGCCCGCGCGCCTCGTCCCAGAAGCGGGCCTCGAAGCTGGCGGCACCGATCTCGAAGAGCGCGCGCCAGCGCGTCGCGGAGGGCGCGCCGAGCGCCGCCGCAGCGGCGAGGGCGTTGAGCCAGAGTGCCTGCACCTCGACCGGCTTGCCGATGCGCGGCGTGATCGCGTGGCCGTCCACGCGGGCGTCCATCCAGGTGAGCTGTTGGCCGGGAGCTCCGGCGGCGAGAAGCCCGTCGTCCGTGGCGCGGATGCCGTAGCGCGTGCCGTTCGCGTAACCGACGAGGATCGCCTCGACGGCGTCTGCGAGGCGGCGGCGCTCGACCGCCGCGAGCGCCGGCCCGGCGTCCTGGATGGCCTCCGAGGCCGCGACGACGTACCAGAGCGGGGCGTCCACCGAGTTGTACGCGGGGACGCCCGTCGCGTCGGGGAACCAGTTGGGCAGCATTCCTTCGGAGACGAGCCCGGCCCATGTCGATAGCACGCCGACCGCTTCGAGGACGCGCCCCCGCGCTAGCCCCAGCCCGCGCAGCGCGATGAACGTGTCGCGGCCCCAGTCGCCGAACCAGGGGTAGCCCGCGATGATCGTGCAGCCGGCGCCTCGCGCGACGAGGTACTGCTCCGCGGCTCGATCGTGTGGGCCGCCCAGGGCGGCGCGCCGGGCGCGCTCAAAGGCGCGCGCCGTCTCCAGCGCCTCGACCGCGGGCACGCGCGTCGAGCGCGCGTCGAGCTCGGCGCCGAAGAGCAGCGCGGCCTCGCCGTCTCCGAGCTCGAAGGTCCATGCGCCGGGCGACGCCAGATCTTCCTCACAGCCGAGACCACGCCGGCGTTCCTCCTCATAGAGAAAGCGCCGGTACCAGAATGGTTGGTGCTGGTAAGCGCCGCTCGAAGCCGTGGCGATCGCGGGCACGCCGGCGTAGGGGTGAAAATGGATCTCGCCGTCGGCGAGCGCGGGCTCGAACGAGAAGGCGGCGTTCTCGCTCATGAGCGCGTGGAAGTCGCGCCCCGCGAGGAACGGCCGCACGGTGAGCCGAGCCGCGGCCCGCTCGTCGCCGGAGCGCGCCGCGCCCGCGAGCAGACGCCAGGACAGGAACACCTGGGGCGTGCCCGCGCGCATGAAGAGCTCGTGCGCGAGCCGCGTGCCGTCGGGGAGACAGAAGGTCCAAGTGGGCCACGGCTCGTGCGCGAAGCTCTCGAGGTGCGCGTCGCCGTCCCCCGTCGTCGTGTCCGGTGCGTAGCGCTGGGCCGAGAGCCACCAGCGCCCGTGGGGGGTCTCGACGGTGACGTCGACGCCGCTCACGAGCAGAACGCGGCCCGTGGGCGGCGTCGTCGCCGCGACGAGCAGACCGTGGTACCGCCGCGCGCGGGGCCCGGCCACGGGACCCATGGCGAAACCGCCGAGGCCGTCCGTCTCCAGCCACTCGCGCGCGTCAGACGCCACGACGCAAGGGTACTCCGAGTTGAACCTCGAGCACCGGGCGGCGTACGCTCCTCGGGAAAGGAAGCACCCCGATGATCGAGATCGAGAAGTTCATCCCGAGCTCGTATGCCGACATCCTCGAGGACATCGTGTGCAAGAGCCCAGAATTCCAGTGGGTGTACACGCCGTCGACCAACAACGAAAAGGAGACGAGCATCTTGCACAAGAACGCGAGCTCCTACGAGTCGGACCAACTCGTCCACGCCATCTACCTCGAGAACGCGCGCCGCTCGCAGTTCTTCGACGCCGTCTTCCCGTTCTTCTATTTTCTCGAGGAGAAGACCGGCATCAAGATGGGCGCCATCGAGCGCATGAAGGCCAACATGCTGCTGAGGTCGTCCATGCCCGACGACAAATACAACACGCCTCACATCGACGTCCCGGACGCCGGCTACAAGAGCCTCATCTACTACGTCAAGGACAGCGACGGCGACACGTTCGTCTTCAACGAGACCTTCCGCGACAAAAAGGCGCTCACGATCGACAAGCGAATCACGCCCAAGAAGGGCAAGGCGGTCATCTTCGACTCCGACACCTGGCACGCGAGCAGCAACCCGCGCCAGAACAAGAACCGGGTCGTGCTCAACCTGATCTTTCGGGTCAAGCCCTGAGTCGCGCCGGCCCGTGCGAGCGCGCTCGCGCCGTTCACTGACAGGCGGAGCCGGTGCAGGTGTGGCGCATCGAGCACTGCAAGGTCAGCGTGCACGAGGTGTAGCAGGCCGTCGTAGACGGGTCGCAACGATACGGCGTGCAGTCGACGTCCGCGGCCGTCTGGCACGCTCCCTGGCCGTCGCACCGCTTCGGTGAGACCAACGTGGCGTTCCTGCAAGTGCCTGCCGCGCACATCACGCCCGCGGGATAGAGGGCGCAGCCGCCGGCGCCGTCGCAGAGGCCGTTCCGGCCGCAGGCCGCGACGCCGCCGTCTTTGCACACGGCGTGTGGATCGGACTTGCCCACGGGGACGGGCAGGCACATCCCCAGCGAGCCGGCCTGGTTGCACGCGAGGCACGCACCCGTGCAGGCCGTCGCGCAGCAGACGCCATCCACGCAGTGGCCGGAGGTGCAGTCGGTCGAGGCGACGCAGCCCGCGCCGTTGTCCTTCTTGGGCCGCGTCCCGCAGCTTCCGTTCATGCACTGCCGCCCGGTGACACAGTCCGTGTCCATCTTGCACGTGGAGCCGCAGGCCGCGGCGTTCGCGTCGCAGAGGTAGGGCGTGCAGTCGACCGGGCTGGCCGCCACGCAACGCCCCTGGCCGTCGCACGCGGACGCCGGCGTGAACGTCGGGCCCGCGCACGCCGCCACCTTGCACGCCACACCGGCCGGATGGCGCCGACAGCCGCCGCTACCGTCACACGTGCCGTCGAAGGCGCACGTCGAGGCAGGCTGGCTCGCACACTCCGCGGTCGCGGTGCCCGCGGGCACGGGTGCGCACGTGCCCTCCTTGCCGGGCAAGTTGCAGGCCTCGCACAAGGCGCCACAAGCGGACGCACAGCAGACGCCGTCCACGCAGAGCGTGCTCTCGCACTCGCCGCTACTGGTGCAGGTCTGACCGTTTGCCTTCGAACCGGGGTTGACCACTTCACTGCCGCCGCCGTCGAGCGTGCCGGTGTCGTCCGCGGCGTCCCCCACCTCGGCGTCGGGTGTGTCCGGGGAGCCACCATCGTCGTGGCGTGCCTCGTTGAGCGCGATCGAGAGCGGTACGAGCTCGTGAAGGACCAGCATCGTCGAGTCGAATCCGGCGGCGCTCGCGGGCTGGCCGTCGAGGAGAGGCGTCACGGTACAGGTCGCGAGGCTGCCCGCGAGCGCGTCGGGCAGAAAGATCGACACGCTCTGCGGGCTCGGGAGCACGCCGCCCGCCGAGGCGGGGCGGCGCGTCGGCGTGAGGGCGGCCCCGGCGGGCGTCGTCACCTTGATCTCCAGCTGGTCAGCCGCGACGCCGGCCATCGTGACCGTCACCGTCAGGCCGGTGATGGCCGGCGCCTTGGAGCCACAAGCAGCCGCCACGGCCGCGAGGCCGAGCAACGCGCAGCGAGCGAGCGGGAAGGAGGCGCGCACGGTTGCCCCATCAATTAACACGAGCGCCGGCACGAGCGGGGCTCAATTGTCGGCGGGTCGCTCCTGAAATACGCTGAGGGGCGTGCCGGGGTCACGGGGAGCGTTCGCCGCCGTCCGAATCGTCGCGCTGGGCGCGCGGCCGCTGTCGGTGCCCCTGCGCGAGCCCTTCGTCATCGCGACGGGCCGGATGGACGCGACGTGTGCCGCGCTCGTGACCGTCGTCCTCGAGGACGAGACGGGACGCCGGGCCCAGGGTCTCGGCGAGGCCGCCGCGCTGCCGCCCGTGACGCACGAGGACCAACCCGACCTGCTGCGCGGCGTGGCCGCGGCGCGCGACGTGCTCGAGGGCGAGACGCTCTCGGACTTGCCCGCCGCCGAGGCGCGCCTGGTCGGGACGCTGCCGGAGGGACCGGTGGCGCGTGCCGGAATCGCGAGCGCGCTCGCCGACGCGTGGGCGCGGCTCGCCGAGCTGCCTCTCCATGCTTTTCTCGGGGGGGCATACGGCGCGCCGGCGGCGCTCACGACGGACATCACGTTGCCGATCGGCGCGCCCGAATACGTCGCGGGTCTCGCGCGCGCGTACCACGACGCCGGGTTTGACTGCTTCAAGGTGAAGGTCGGGCGCGACCAC
>DATKFB010000186.1:0-3711 GCA_035544435.1 Polyangia bacterium | reverse complement strand
GTGCAGGTCGACCCGGAGGCCCTCGCGGGGCGCGGACTGTCGCTCGAAGACGTGCGCGCGGCGCTCGCGGCCGCGAACGTCAACCAGCCGAAGGGGAACCTCGACGGCCCGCGCCAGAACTACACGGTCACTGCCAACGATCAGCTCGGCGACGCCAAGGGCTACGCGCCGCTCGTCGTCGCCTACGTCGGCGGCGCCGCCGTGCGCCTGTCCGACGTCGCCAAGGTCATCGACGGCGTCGAGAACGACCAGCTCGCCGGCTGGGCGGGTGCGCACCGCGCCGTCATCGTCAACGTGCAGCGGCAGCCCGGCGCCAACCTCATCGAGGTGGCCGATCGCGTGAAGGCGCTCGTGCCCCAGCTCGCGGCCTCCCTGCCGCGCGGCATCGACGTTCACGTGCTGTCCGACCGCACGGAGACCGTGCGCGCCTCGGTCGACGACGTGCAGTTCACGCTGCTCCTCACGATCGGTCTGGTCGTCGCGGTCATCTATCTCTTCCTGCACAGCCTGCGCGCGACGATCATCCCGGGCGTCGCCGTGCCGCTGTCGCTCGTCGCGACCTTCGGCGTCATGCTGTTCGCCGGTTACAGCCTCAACAACCTCACGCTCATGGCCCTCACGATCTCGACGGGCTTCGTCGTCGACGACGCCATCGTCATGATCGAGAACATCGCGCGCTACATCGAGGAGGGAGAGACGCCCATCGAGGCGGCGCTCAAGGGCTCGAAGCAGATCGGCTTCACGATCGTCTCGCTCACGGTCTCGCTCGTCGCCGTGCTCATCCCGCTCCTCTTCATGGGCGGCGTCATCGGGCGGCTCTTCCGCGAGTTCGCCGTGACGCTCGCGACGGCCATCGTCGCCTCGGCCTTCGTCTCGCTGACGCTCACGGCGATGATGTGCGCGCACATCCTCAAAGCGCACCCGAAAGGCGCCGGCGCCGAAGACGGCGAGAAGCCCAACCTCGTGACCCGGTTCACCGAGCGAGTCTGGCAGCGCGCGGTGAAGCTCTACGACGCCGGCCTCGGCTGGGTGCTCGAGCACCAGGCGCTCACGCTCGCCGCGACCGTCGCGACGGTCCTCTTCACCGTTGGGCTGGCCGTCGTCGTGCCGAAGGGCTTGTTCCCGCAGCAGGACACGGGAATGCTCCTGGGGGTCACGCAGGCGGCGCCCGACATCTCGTTCGCCGCCATGAGCGAGCGGCAGCAGGCCGTCGCCGACGTCGTCCGCGCCGATCCCGACGTGGCCTCGGTGGCGTCGTTCATCGGCGCCGACGGCACGAACCCGACGCTCAACAGCGGCCGCCTGTCGATCACGCTCAAGCCCCACGCCGAGCGGCACACGGGAGCGCAGCAGATCATCGAACGGCTCGACCAGCGGCTCGCGTCCCTGTCGGGCGTCGCGGTCTACCTGCAGGCCGTCCAGGACCTGCAGCTCGACACGCGCACGAGCCGCACCCAATACCAGTTCACGCTCGAGGACGCCGACTCCGACGAGCTTGCCGACTGGGCCCCGCGAGTCCTCGAGCGCCTGCGCGGGCTGCCCCAACTCGCCGACGTCGCGAGCGACCAGCAGGCCGGGGGCCTGCAGCTCGCGCTCGTCGTCGACCGCGACACGGCCTCTCGCCTGGGCGTGACCTCACAGATGATCGACGACACGCTCTATGACGCCTTCGGGCAGCGGCAGGTCTCGACGATCTTCACGCAGCTCAACCTCTACCGTGTCATCCTCGAGGTCGCGCCGGACGCCCAGCAGAACCCAGGGGCGCTCGACCGGATCTACCTGCGCTCGCAGAGCGGCCAATCGGTGCCGCTCTCCGCGTTCGCGCGCTACGAGCAGCGGCGGGCGCCGCTCTCGATCGCGCACGAGGGGCAGTTCCCGGCCGTGACGCTCTCCTTCAACGTCGCGGGCGGCGCGTCGCTCGGTGACGCCGTCGACGCCATCAACGCCGCCGTGACGTCGCTCGGCGCGCCCGTGGGGCTGCACGGCGATTTTCAGGGCGCGGCGCGCGCCTTCAGCGACTCGCTCGGCAGCGAGCCCATCCTCATCCTCGCGGCGCTCGTGACGGTCTACATCGTCCTCGGCGTCCTCTACGAGAGCTACATCCACCCCATTACGATCCTGAGCACGCTGCCCTCGGCGGGCGTGGGCGCGTTCCTCGCGCTGCTCGTCTCCGGCTCAGAGTTCTCGATCATCGCCCTCATCGGGATCGTGCTTCTCATCGGCATCGTCAAGAAGAACGCCATCATGATGATCGACTTCGCGCTCGAGGCCGAGCGCGACCAGGGCAAGACCCCGCGCGAGGCCATCCACCAGGCCTGCCTGCTGCGCTTTCGGCCCATCATGATGACGACGGCGGCGGCGCTCCTGGGCGGCTTGCCGCTCGCGCTCGGGCAGGGCATCGGCTCCGAGCTGCGGCGGCCACTCGGCATCACGATCGTGGGCGGCCTCCTGCTCTCGCAGGTGCTGACGCTCTTCACGACGCCCGTGATTTATCTCTACATGGAGCGCGCCGCTTCGTGGGGGCGGCGGCTGCGGGGCGCGCGAGGCCGCGTGAATGCGCCCGCGGCGGCAGCCGACGGCGGGCCATGAGAAGTGACCATGAGAAGTGACAATGACGGGTGACGACTCCGGCCGGCCCGACGGCGGCATCTCGGCGCCGTTCATCCGGCGGCCCGTCGCGACGTCGCTGCTCGCGGCGGCCGTGCTGCTCGCGGGCGTGGCGGCGTTCTTCAATTTGCCGGTCGCGCCGTTGCCCGACATCGACTTCCCCACGGTGTCGGTCTCGGCGGCGCTGCCCGGCGCGAGCCCCGACACGATGGCTTCGGCCGTGGCGACGCCGCTCGAGCGCCGCTTCGGGCGCATCGCGGGCCTGACCGAGATGACCTCGACGAGCTCGCTCGGCAACACGAGCATCACGATGCAGTTCGACCTCACGCGCGACGTCGCGGCCGCGGCGCGCGACGTGCAAGCCGCCATCAACGCCGCGGGCGGCGAGCTGCCCACGAACCTGCCCACGCGCCCGAACTACAGAAAGGTCAATCCGGCTGACTCGCCCATCCTCATTCTCTCGCTGCGCTCCGACACGCTGCCGCTCGCGCAGGTCTTCGACGCCGCGAACAGCGTCCTCGCGCAGAAGATGTCTCAGATCGAGGGGGTGGGGCAGGTGTTCGTGGGCGGCGGGCAGCAGCCGGCCGTGCGCGTGCAAATCGACGGCCAGGCGCTCGCAGGCATGGGCCTCGGCACCGCCGACGTGCGCGCCGCGCTCGCGGCCTCGACGTCGAACCAGCCCAAGGGCATCATCAGCGGTCCGCGCTCGACGTACTCCGTCGCCGCCAACGATCAGCTCCTCGGCGCGGCGGCCTACCGCCAGCTCGTGATCTCGTACCAGGGCGGCGCGGCCGTGCGCCTCGGCGACGTCGCGCGCGTCTTCGACGACGTCGAGAACAACCGGCTCGCCGCCTGGATCGACGGCCAGCGCGCAGTCCTCATGATCGTGCGGCGCGAGCCGGGCGCCAACATCCTCGCTACGCTCGAGCGCATCAAGGAGGCGCTGCCGCGCCTGCGCGAGTCGATCTCGCCCGCCATCGAGACGCGCCTCGTTCTCGATCGCACCGAGACCATCCGCGCCTCCGTGCGCGACGTCGAGCGCACCCTCATCATCAGCGTCTTCCTCGTTACACTTGTCGTCTTCATCTTCCTGCGCAGCGCGCG
>DATKFB010000185.1:0-19498 GCA_035544435.1 Polyangia bacterium | reverse complement strand
GCGGAGCTGAACATGATGCTGACGTCGCCGTTGACGTTCTCCCAAGTCCCCGCGCTCGAGGATCGGCTGGCCCGCCTGCGCCGCGAAGGCGGGGCGGCGCGCGCCGCCGCGCTGGCGTCGCGGGCCGCGCGCGCTCTCGAGGACGTGGCCGCCCGCGAGCTCGACCGCGGAGAGATCGACGCGGGCGTCGCCCACTACAAGATCGCGCTGTCCGTCGACCCCGGCGCCCCGGGCACGAGCCAGCTCGCCGCGACGCTGCGCGGCCGCGCCGAAACGTCCTTGCGCGCCGATCACGCCGGCGAGGCGGTGCGTTGGGCGCGTACGGTCGTGGGCCTCGCCGAGGCGGATCCCGACGCCCACGCGCTGCTCGCCGAGGCGCTCTCCGCCTCGCACGACGACGCGGCCGCCGCCGTGGAGTACGGCAAGGCCCTCGCGAGTCGGCCGGCCGATCCGGCGTTCAAGCGCGGTCTGGCGCGCGCCCGCCAGCGCGTCGCGCGCTCGACGGCGTCGCGCGCGCGACAGAAGGCCGTGGCGGCGACGCGCGACCCGGCCGCATCCGAGACGGCGCCCGCGGCTGACGACGACGCCGAAGACGACGAGAAGTCGTCGGCCGAGGCCAAGTCGGAGGCGAAGGCCGAGCAGAAGTCGGAGGCGAGGTCGGCGTCTGGCTCGACTGCCGGCTCAACCTCGGGCGAGTCGACTCCCGAGAAGTAGGAGCAGCTGCATCGCGAGGGGGCGGTCGCCCTCGATCTTGAGACGGCCGTCGAAGAGCGGTTGCATGGGGGGGATGGCGCCCGAGCGGAGGCCATCGAAGGTCGCGCCGTCGACGCGCACGACGGCGCGCGGTCGGCCCGCGGCGACGCCCGCGGCGCCGAAGGCCACATCGACGGCCCAGCGCCGCCGTCGCCTCCCCTCGAGCTCGAGCGCGACGCGTCCCGAGACCTGCCCCAGCATCTCGACGTCGCGCGGGTCGAGAAAAAGCAGATCGAGGGCCGACCACCCCGGCGGGATGAGGACGGGCAGATCGGGATCGGGCGCGCCCAGCGCGGCGCGAAGATCGGCGGTCGACTGGCGCACCCAGACGTCGGGCGGCTCGGGTCCCGGCGCGCTCACCTCGAGCACGTCCTCGTGCGCGGAGAGCTCCCAGGCGCCTCCGCCCTCGCCCGAGATGGAGGCGCGCACGATCGGCCCTTCGAGCGGACCCCGCCGCCCGGACCTCGCGAAGGCGTCAGGCAGCCATTGCTCGAAGAAGGCGGCCACGCCGATGTCGGGCGGCGGACGATCCCAGCTCTCCATGGCGACCACCCGACTATACTGCGCACCGCGCCTCATGCCCCGAACCATCACGAGACGTGTCCAGGGTCTGCTCGGTGTCGCCGCGCTGGTCTCTTTCGAGTGGGGCGGCGCGGCCCGCGCGCAGACGTCCGATCCCGAGGCGCGTCCCACGCGCGGCGTACACGTCGCCGCAGCAGCTCGCGCGGGCGACGCCGACCCGACGGCGGTTCAGGAGAACCCCGCCCAGCTGGCGCTCCTGCCCGCCGGCGGCTTGGCACTCGCCGCCGATCTGTGGGGCGCGGCCGCGCCCTTGCCGGGCCGCGGCGCCGGTCTCTTCGCGGCGACGCCGATCTTCGGGCACGGCGGGCTCGGGTTCGGGCTCTCCCGCGTCGCCGCGTCGCCGCGGATGGGTGTCGATGAACACACGACGATGCAGCTCGGTTACGGGATCGGCCTCGGGAGATCCGCGGCGCTGGGCGCGTCTTGGGTCCACGTCTGGGGCTCGCGGTTCGGCGGCACGGACACCTTCGATCTCGCAGCCTCGGCGCGCGCCGGCCGTCACGCGGCGCTCGGCCTCGTCGTCGAGGACGTGGGCGCGCCCCGCCCCGTGGCGGCGTTGCCCGGGCTCGCCTGCCTGTGGGCCGGCGAGCTCGTCGTGCGCCCGCTCGGAACCGAGCGCCTCGAGCTCTCGGCCGCCGCCACCCACGTCGAGGGCGAGCCGTGGCGCTGGATCGCGCCGCGCGCGCGCGTCGCGGCGGCGGTGGCGTCGGGCTTGCGCCTCTACGTCACGGGCGTGACGCTGCCGCGCGGCGGCCAGTTCGCCTTCGCGCGCCACGCGGACTACGAGGCCGAGCTGGGCGTCGCGCTCGACTTCGACCACCTCGGCGTCACGGCGGGGGCCCGCGGCGGGTTCCCGGGTGTGGGCGACCGAGGCGAAGGCGCCGCGCTCTTGCTGCGCGCCGAGGGGCAGCGGCGCGCGCCGCTCGTGGCGCCCACCGTCGTCATTCGCCTCAACCTCGAGCGCGTCGAGGACGACGCGGCCTTCGTGGAGGTCGTGCGGCAGTTGCGCGGACTGGCCTCGGACCCGGGCGTGGCCGCCGTGCTGCTCCACATCGAGGACGTCAACCTGGGCCTCGGCCGCATCGAGGAGCTGCGAGATCTCGTCGGCGTGCTGCGCGCGCGCGGCAAGCGCGTCTATGCCTATGGGTCGTTCCCGTCGACGCGCGACTACTACCTCGCGACGGCGTGCGACGCCATCGTCCTTCACCCCGCGGGCGCCCTCTCGCTCACGGGGTTCTCGCAAACGGTCACGTTCTACAAACGCGCCATGGACGCGCTCGGCGTCAACGTCGACCTCGTGCGCATCGGTGAGTTCAAGGGCGCCATGGAGCCGTTCGTGTTCAACGAGCAGACGGCCCCCGTGCGCGCCAACAAGAACGATCTGCTCGACGACGTCTTTCGGCGCCTCGTGAGCGCCGTCGCGCGTGCGCGAACGGCCGGCGGGCGGGTCCTCGACGAGGCGCGCGTGCGCGTGCTCGTCGATCGCGGGCTCTTCACGCCGTACGAGGCGCAGCTCGTCGGGCTCGTCGACGCCATCGAGGACGACGAGGAGCTCGAGGCTTATCTGGCGCACGCTCTCGGGCGGTCGTCCGTCGCGATCCGCGAGCCGGACTCCTCGCCGACGCAGGAGGCCTGGCCGTCGCGCCACGTCGCCGTCGTCCTCGTCGACGGCGCGATCGTCGACGGCGCGAGCCACAGGCTCCCGTTCCTCGACGATCTCACGGGGTCGGACACGCTCGTCGCGGCGCTCGAGGAGTGCCGGCGCGACGCCGCCGTGGGCGCGGTCGTCCTGCGCGTCAACAGCCCGGGCGGCTCGGCCTTCGCGTCGGACGTCGTCGCGCGCGCCATCGGCAAGCTCCGCCGCGCGGGCAAGCCGGTCGTCGCCTCGATGGGCGACGTCGCGGCCTCCGGGGGCTATTACATCTCGGCGCCGGCGGACGCGATTTTTGCGGAGCCGTCGACGATCAGCGGGTCGATCGGCATCTTCGGCTACAAGGTCGATGTGCGGAAGCTCCTGGGGACGCTCGGTCTCGGTGTCGAGACCTACCGCCGCGGTCAGCACGCCGACTATCTGTCGCCGTATCGGCCGTGGACCGACGAGGAGATCAAGATCGCCGCCGAGAAGATCCGCCACTTCTACGATCTGTTCCTCGGCACGGTCGCCGAGGGCAGGCGGGCGCGCGGCCTCACGCGCGCGCGCGTCGACGAGATCGGACGCGGGCACGTGTGGACCGGGGCGGAGGCGCAGGGCCTCGGCCTCGTCGATCAGATGGGCGGCGTCTCGGCCGCCATCGATCTCGCGGCCCAGCTTGGCCACGTCCCCCTCGAGCGCGGCGGCCTGCCGGCCATGGCGATCCTTCCGCGCCCGCAGGGCGGCATCCTGCGCCGCCTCACGGGCCTCGGCGACGCCGACGCCGAGGCCGGCTCGGCCCTCGAATCCCTCTTACGGACCCGCCTCGGCGACGCCGGCGTCGCCTCTGCGCTGCGCTTGCTCGCGCCCTTCCTCCTGGGCAATGGCTCCGGGATCGAAGCCCGGATGCCCTACGATCTCGAGATCCGCTGAGTTCTGCGCGCCCGGGCTAATAGCCGAACGCGCTTCGGAAGGTGCGAATGTCACCCAGCAGATCGACCCGTGAGCCCACGAGCGTCTGGTCGACGTACTGATAGACGGCGTTCGCCTGGTCGAAGGCCGTCTGCAGGGCAGCCGTCTGCGTCGTGTCGGTGTTTGCCGCGGCCGCTGCCTTGGCCGCGTCGAGGTTGGCCTTCGCCGTCCACCAGTCCGGCAGGGCCTTGCCGTCGAACCCGACACCGTACTTGAGGGGAATCGTGCCCCCCGGAACCGCCGGGCCCCCCGGAACCGCCGGAGCAGGCTCCTTGCCCGTGAGCTCGATAAGCTCTTGGATGGTCTGGGAGGCGACGCCTCCTTTGATGTCGACGGTGCTCGACGAGTCGCTGGGGATCACGGGCGCGCGATAAGTCAGGCCGCTCTGCGGGTGCGTGTACTCGAAGACCTGCGCGCCCGGCGCATAGGTGAGGTCGTCCTTCGAGCCTTTGAGCGAGACCGCCAGGTAGTTCGAGATATCGAGCGTTTGATCCCAAGTCGTGTTGAGGTTAGCCAGCGAAAGCCCGAGCGCGAAGTACTGGATCGTCTTGTTGACCGGCGTGTCGACGCGCAGGGCCCCCGGTTGCATGTAGGCGGGGAGCGGGGGCTTCGCCTGCCCGAACCTCGTGAGATCCACCACGGGGGTGGGCTGATATGCCCCCGCCGTCGTGCCCGTCAACGGGGCGAAGCCGCCGTAGCTGCTGGGGTCGTTGCGGATGACCCCCGAGAGCAGGTTCACCATCTCGTCCTTGAAGACGCTGTAGAAGTTGATGGCGTACTGGCTCGCGTTCGCGAACGTGTCGACGCGGTAGAAGTGCGCTTGGGTCGACGTGAGCGTGATGAGGGCCCCCAGCTTCTCGTACAGCGAGCCCGCGCGCGTGATGCGGTAGTAGTAGTCGTCCGAGAAGTTGATGTAGTACGGCTTGCCGTCGGGGATGTCGATGTTCATCGCCGGTTGACCCGTGAGGCACGAGTTCGCGCCCGTCGGATCGGGAAGCACGAGCACGTTGGGGTTCTCCGACGTCGGGCAGTGCTGGCCCGGCTCGGGCGTCTGCAGCACCTCGCCGAGCGCGTTGAGCGAGTTCATCGACGCCTTGAGCAGGTCGTCGCCGAGATCGGTGCCCGCGAACGACGGGCCGTAGAAGTAATAGAACTGGAAGGCCTCCGTGTAGCGGATGAAGTAACGCTCGAGCAAGCGGTTTAGATAGCCGTCGATGTTCCAGGTGAGGCGGCCGCGCTTGAACGCGTTGAAGACGAAGTAGTTCCTGAATCGATCGATCGAGTCGTTGACGATCTCCTGCTGGTTGGCGCCGAAGTCCCACTGCTTGCAGTCGAGGTTTCCGATGAACTCGTCCGAGCAGAACTTGTAGGGCCGCTCCGGCGTGATGAAGGTCCCGCCCGTGGGCTTGGGATTCTTGGCCACTGCGGTGTAGGCGCTCTGGAGCTGCGTGCGGATCGCGTCGTAGGGGAGGACGCCGCCGTCCTGTAGGTTGTCGACGCCGCCCACGAGGGTCGGCAGCTTCGTGTAGTCCTTGAAGAGGATGTCGTTCTGCAGCTGGGCGCCGGTCTCGGGCTGCATCGTCTGCGGGTTGACGGCGGCGGACGGCATGACGTCGACGAGCTGGCCGTAGCCGAAGCGGATCGCGGCGTAGTCGTACTTGCCGAGGCCGTGGATGTCGCTGTTGAAACGCGAGCCGTAGTCCATGACCGTCGAGTAGCGGTACTCGCTGATGCTGTTGGCGTCCCACTGTGCCTGCGGCATGGTCTCGTGGATGTGCCAGAAGTTGTCGGCGTAGTTCAGCGCGTCTGACGAGCCCGCGAAGTTGTGGCGGAGGCCCATCGTGTGGCCCATCTCGTGGTCGGCCAAGCCGCGGAAGATTTGTCGGCGAAGCTCCTTCCACAGCGTCTGCCCCGAAAACCCTTTCTGCTTGAGCGTGACGGCCAGGCCCAGTATGGCGTCGTCGGCGAACTCGCCCAGGTAGACGCAGCCGTTGGTCGAGAGGTTCTGGAAGGCCTGCACGCGCTGGTTGTGCGCATCCGGAGAGAGCCAGGTCGCCGGCGACGCCTGCGCGAACTGGTCAGGCGTGAGCTGATCGCCCGGCTTCGAGTTCGGCAGCTTCAACGCGAGGATGTCGGGCGTCATCATCATCTGTTCGACGGCTGTACCTTTGATGAGGCTCATCCGCGAAGCGGGCTGACCGCCCGGCACGGGGATGAGGCGCGGGTCGCCCGAGGACAGCGGTGGCGGCAGGCGCGACTGCGCCATCGTCTTGGCCTCGGCCGTGAGCGGCTGGGCGTCGCGCGCCGCGTGAGTCATGGCCGTCTGCTTCAGCACGTCGGCGATCGTCTTGCCCGACAGGAGGTCATCGACGGAGATGTTACTGTTGAGAAGATCGACGGCGTCGGCCGAAACCTGGGCGTACGAGTCGAGCGCCGCGCCGTAGTTATAGAGCGAGGCCGAGATGATCTCGCCCGTCTGCGGGTCGGCCGACGACGGACCGTAGCCGAGCGGCATCGACGGCTCGGGCCGGTCGACCCAGTAGAAGAACGAGTAGCGCAGGTCGCCGTTGCGCTGCCACGTGAATTTCTTGGCGTCGCCGTCGGGCAGCGAAGCCGTCAAGGCCTCCATGATGCTGCACGTCTGCGCAATGTGGGCCAGGTCCATCGAGCTGCCGTCGAGGCCGGTGGACTTCGTCACGGTCGCCGCGACGTCCGCGTTCTTCGCGTCGCTGAGGTAGGTCTTGACGTCGGCGAGGTTGCAGGAGTTCTTCACGAGCTTGACCATCTCCGGCACGTTCATTGCCATCGTCGCGATCGTCGAGGGGCTGATGACTTGGCCTGGCTGGCCGGCCGACGCCAGCATGGCCGCGACCGTCTTCTTGAGCGTGTCGCTCCAGTCGGCTGTGACCTGCTGAGCTTGGGTGAAGAGATCCGCGTCGTTGGGAAACTCGACGTTCGTGTAATAGATGATGGGCTTCGGCACGAGCTGGTTGACCGGCACCTGGCGCACGCTGCCATCAGCGTTGATGAGCGACTTGCCGCTCGTGTCGACGTCCTGCCAGATGTTCCAGCGGTTCGCGTAGTACTTGCGCCCCGCTTCCGTCGTGCCGTAGTTCCGGTCGTAGGTCTGCACAACGGTTCGGAAGAAGCCGAACTTCTTGAACCCGTCCACGCTCGCCGGCGAGCAGTCGCTGCCGCTGTACTGTCCGCCCGCGAGCTGAAAGGTCTGCGCCGTGCAGGGATAACCGTTCGGCAGGATGTTGAAGGGGTTGCCGCTGGCGTCGAGGATAGGGTACGTGTCCGGGTACTCAAGCGGCTGGTAGCTGGAGGGCTTCACGGCGCGGAACGAGTTGCGGATGCGGAGCTCCGCCGCGCCGCAGTCCCAGGGCCCGCCGTCGTCGATGCCCGGATAGAGCGCGAGGCAGGCTTGATAGTCCGGCGTGCGCGTCTCCTTGTGCACGAAGTCGATGTAGTCGGAGGTGACGATGGGGCGGTCGGCGAAGTCCGGGTTCTTGTAGTCGATCTCGCTGACGTGCCAATCGTTGGGGACGCTCGTCGTCGTTAGCCAGGGCGACGCCGAGGGATCCGTGGTGAGATCGGGCGGCGCGGCGTGGTTCGTCGACCAGTCGACGCGCATGTACTGTCGCTCGTCCCAGGGGCGGTCTACCGTGTTCTCGCTGATGACGTTGGTCTGCTCGCCCGTGCCGGGGTTGTACTCGCGCTTGACGTCGAAGTGCGAGGTGATGCTGTACATCAAGACCGGCGTGTCGGTGTTGTTGTTCGCGCCCGTGAACGGGTTCTCGGAGCCGGGCGCGTAGTCGTTGGCGCGGTACCCGAGCAGGTACTTCTCCGTGATCTGGAAGCGGATCTTCTGTGTGTCCGTCTGAGTGCCCTCGAAGGACCAGGCGCTGGTCGGCGGCACGTTCACGAAGGTCTGACGGTAGTAATAGATCTTGGGCGCGCCAGTCGCGTCGAAGAGGATCGACTTGTCGATCTTGTCGGGCTGCGTCCGATCGACGTCACCTTGTCCCGCGCATCCCGCGAGTGACGCGAGGCCGGCGGCCATCGCGAACGAGAAGATCAGTTTAGAGATGCGCGAGCTGGTCATCGGGAGCCTCCTACAGGGTTCCGGTCACACCCACGAGCAGTTGGGTGAAGTTGTTGGCGTTGGCACCGGAGAAGTCGAAGAACGGAAAGCGCAGGGTCTGGTAGCGGGAGTCGAGGGCGGGCTGATAGCTCGCGAGCCCGACGGACAGAGCGAAGTGATCGGTGACGTCGTAGCCGGCTGAGATGATGCCCCAGGTGATGTCGCTGCGACCCGTCACGGACTGGTTCGACATCGTGACGACGCGCTGGTAGGTGTCGGCGTCGATCGAGTACTTGAACTCGTTGAGGACGATGAGCGAGGCCGAGAGCGAGTAACGGCCGCGCGACAGCCCGACCGAGCCTGAGGTCCCGAAGGCGTAGCTCGTGCTGAGCGGACCGCCGCAGCGATCGTTGTCGACGGCGCCCACGCTGCCGGCGAAGCCGGCCGGGCCGGTCGTGCGGCAGCCCGTCGTGTCGCCAGGGAAGCTGCCGCGGATCGCGCTCGTGCGCAGGGCCTTCGAGAACGTCTCGCCGAGCGACAGCGTCAGGTTCCAGCGCTTGCCCTGCGCGTCGGGTCGCCCGAACTCGAAGGCACGGTTTGCCCCGAGCGAGACGCCGAAGGCCGTGATGAGGTGCGCATAGCGGCTCTCGTACGACACCGGAATGGCGGCGCGCAGTCCGCCAGAGAACTTCACCTTCGCGCGCGGCATCGTGTAGAGGTTCTTCGCGTTCAAATAGAGGTATGAGTCGAGCGGGTTGAAGCGCCGGCCGTTCGGCGTGTCGGGCGTCGTGTACTCCTCCTCGACGTACACGCGGCCGGCGAGCGACAGCTTGTACTTCGTGCCGAGGTCGTACTGTGGGCGGAGGTAGAACGCGTTCGCGACGTACGGGTCGCGGTAACCGCTCGTGTAGAAGGTGCTGGTGCCGACGTAGGTCGTGACCTCGGCGAACGAGCCGGCGAAGCGCTGCTCGAGCCAGGACTTCTTCTCGGCGGCCGAGGCCGAGGCCGTCAGCGTCCCGCTCTGATCACGCACCGCGCCTTGACCCCAGGCCGCGGACGCGGCCACGAAGGGCGCGAGTCCCGCCAAGGCCGCAATCAGACGCGCAAATTGTTGCCTCCGTTCCGTCAAGAAATCCTCCGGATGGCCGCGGGCCGTGAGTCTAGCAGAGCCGGCTGAATGTGGACGCTGGAACAAAGTGTCGGGCCGTTTCGATTCGGCTCGTGTAGGTGCAGGTAGGACCTCGCGGAGGCTTGCCGCCCTTGGCGATCTCTGGGACGTTCCTGCGCGCTCATGGCAAAGGGACTGTGGTCGTCGTGGCTTCGAGGGCGCCGGGCGGTCTCCGACGTCCTGGGCGGCCTTCTTCTAATCGCACTGATAGTCGTTGGGAACGCTTCCGCCCAGGCAGCAAAGCGCTGCGTGGGTATCAGCTTCGACGGGGCGCACGCGAATTCCGTCCACGAAGTGATCGCGGCCACGCTCGAGCATCACGGCTTCGAGACGATTTCGGTGGACTTGGCGGATGACTCCGAGGGCGCCATCGCCCGAGGAGCCAAGGAAGGCAAGCTGGTGGCCGTCTTGACCGGCGAGGTGCGCGAAGGCGGCAAGCGCTTCAAGCTGCGCGTCTACGGCGCGAGCGGCGACCTCATCGGCGAGAGCTCCTGGGCAGATAAGGGCGGCGTCGAGAAGCTCCTGGCGGCCATCGAGCGGACACTGTGGGCCCGCGTGGGCAGCTCCCTCGCGAAGGCGCACGTGGGCGGCGCGGACGCCATGACGGAAGCCAGGAGCGACAGGAAAGGCGCGCACAACGACGAAGGCCAGGACAAAGCCGAGCGCGAGGAGAGCCAAGAGGCGGCGAGGGCGGGTGCGCACGACAAGGCCCACGACGACGCCCCCGAGGAGGAAAAGGCGTCCCGGCAGTCCCGCTCGAAGGCCGAGTCCTCCGACGAGGGGGAGGAGAGCCCTCCGCCACGCAAGCGCCGGAAGAAGAGAGCGGCCGTCGAAGTCGAGGCCGAGGCGGCCGACGAGTCTGCGCGCGCCGCGGGTACGGCGCTCGACATCGCCGTCGGCCCGCGCTTGGTGTCGCACAGCATCGTGTGGAACCCGCTCGCTTCAGCTCTCTACGCCTACTCGCTGGCTCTCTCGCCGTCGCTCGGGGGGGCCATCGCGTGGTACCCGGCGGCGCACGTCACGAGCGGCTGGGCCTCGAACCTCGGCCTCGCGACCTCCATCGAATACACGCCCGGCCTCGTCTCGCAGACGAGCGATGGGCTCCGGTACCCCACGACGGAGAGCGACTACTGGGGTGGCGTCCGCGGCCGGCTCCTCGCGGGCGCCTTCCAGGCCGCGCTCACGGTGGGTGGCGGCCAGCACACGTTCATCCTCCACAGCGACGGAGCCGCGCAGCGCTCCTTGCTCATGTCCCTGCCCGACGTGAAGTACACGTACCTGCGCGCCGGTCTCGACCTGCGCGTCGCGCTGCCCGCCAACATCGCGCTCATGTTGGGCGGCGGCTATCGCTATGTCCTCTCTGCCGGCGACCACAACTACCTCCTGGAGGCGAGCTCGTACTTCCCGAACGCGACGTTCCTGGCCTTCGACGTCACGGCGTCCGCCGCCTACAGATTCCTACCCGCCGTCGAGGCCCGCGCGGGGTTCGACCTGCGCCGGTATCAAATGACGGCCGGGGCGAACAACGACATGGTCGACTCCGCGACGGACCAATACGTCTCGTACTGGGTCCAGCTCGCCGTGATCATCGAAGGCGCGGCGGCCGAGGCGCCCGAAAAGTTGGAGAAACCCAGGAGGCGCCGGGACGACGACGAATAACGACGGACGCTGGTTCAAGAAAAAACGCGGTCCTGACGATCTCCAGAGTGCTGCCGGTGGGAAACCGGCCTCTTTCAGGGAGAAAAGACCCAATGCTGACTGGCGTCGTGAGCGCACTAATGGTCGTTGCCGGTGGTGCCTGCGCGATCGCGGGCTACATGGTTGGGTCGTGGCGGCAACGCCTGGCCTTCGGGCTTGACATGGACGGCGACGACGACGACTCGCGCGAGCGCTTCCTGGATCTCCTCGAGACGCTTCGCGACGAAAAAGGCCGCGACAACCGACCCAATTAGGCGAGGCGGGCGGTCTTGAGGGCCGTCAGGATCACGCGGGTCGCGGGGCTCTGGTTCAGCGTATAGAAGTGCACGCCGGGCGCGCCGCCGTGTAGGAGCTCCACGCACTGCGCGGTGGCGTGGGCCACGCCGAGCGCGGCGACGGCGGCGTCGTCGCCGCGGCAGCGATCGAGCTCGGCGAACAGCGTGGCCGGAATGGTCGCGCCCCCGAGCTTGGTCATGCGCTCGACGCTCGCGAGGTTGCGAATGGGCATGATGCCGGGGACGATCGGCACGGTGACGCCCGCGGCGCGGGCGCGCGTCACGAAGTCGAAGTAGACGCGGTTGTCGAAGAAGAGCTGCGTCACGACGAAGTCGAGGCCCGCGTCGACCTTGTGCTTGAGGTTGGCGATGTCGCGGTCGAGGTCGCGGCACTCGACGTGACCCTCGGGGTAGCCGGCGCCGCCCACGCAGACGCGATTGGCGTGGCGCGAGCGGATGAAGGCGATGAGGTCGTTGGCGTAGCCGAAGCCGCCCTCGGTGCGCACGAACTTCTCTTGGCCCGCGGGCGGGTCGCCGCGCAACGCCATGATGTTCTCGATGCCCGCGGCCGTGAGGCGGTCGAGCACGCCGCCGATCTCTTCCTTGGTGGCGCCCACGCACGTGAGGTGTGCCATGGCCGTGATGTGCGCCTCGCGCTGGATCCACTGCACGAGATCGATGGTCTTGCCGCGCGTCGAGCCGCCGGCGCCGTAGGTCACCGACACGAAGGCGGGCGCGAGATCGCTGAGCTCGCGAATCGTGCGCTCGAGCGCGGCGACGCCGGCGTCGCTCTTGGGCGGGAAGAACTCGAAGGAGAAGACGCGGCGGCCGCCCGACCGAAACAGCTCTCCGATCTTCAAGAAGCGACCTTCCGCGGCACGTCCTGGGCCAGACCGTCGGCGAGGCGAGCGAGGCGGGCCTCGGCGTATGCCTCGTCGACCTCGAAGGTCTCGCCCTTGAGCTCGGGCGCGTCGAACATGACATCGTGGCAAATCTCTTCGATGAGCGTGCGCAGGCTGCGCGCGCCGGTCTTGCGCTGGAGGCAGTAGTCGGCGATGGCGCGCAGGGCGCCTTCCGTGAAGCGCAGGTCGACGCCGTCCAGCTTCAGCAGCGCCTGGTACTCGCGCACGACCGCGTCGGGCGGGACCGTCATGATGCTGAGCAGATCGTCCGAGGATAGCGCCTCGAGCTCGACGCGCACGGGGACGCGGCCCAGGAACTCCGCGAGCAGGCCGTAGTCGAGCAGCTCCTTCTCGGTGACGCGGCGGGTGGGCGCGCGCCCGTGGCCGTCCGACGCGGCGGCGCCGAAGCCCACGGCGCGGGGCTCTTCGACGAGGCGCAGATCGCTGAACGTCCCGGCCGCGATGAACAGGATGTCCTGCGTGTCGACGACGACGAAGTCGTGCTTGTTCCAGTGCTGCGTGACGTTCAGCGGCGCGAACACCTCGCGGCCCTCGAGCAGCTTGAGCAGCGCCTGTTGGACGCCCTCGCCGCCGATGTCGCGCGAGCCGGCGCCCGTGCGCGCGCCCTGGCTGCGGCGCGCGATCTTGTCGATCTCGTCGATGAAGATGATGCCGCGTTGGGCGAGATCGACGTCTTGTTCGGAGCGATGGAGCAGCTCCCCGATCATGACCTCGACGTCCTTGCCGTAGTAACCGGCCTCGGTGTACTCGGTGGCGTCGGCGACGGCGAACGGCACGTCGAGGCACTGCGCGAGCGTGCGGGCGAGGTGCGTCTTGCCCGAGCCCGTGGGGCCGACGAGCAGGAGGTTGGACTTCTTGAGGAGCCGCTTGCCGGCGCCGCCCTTCTGCGCGCACCGCTTGAGGTGGTTGTAGGCGGCGATGGCGACGGTGCGCTTGGCGCGATGCTGACCGATGACGGAGCGGTCGAGGTAGTCGAAGATCTGCCGCGGCGTGAGAATCGCGGGACGTTCGGGGTCTTGCCGGGCGATCTCCTGCCGGGCGGCGAGGCGGGGCTGGCTCTTCATTCCGCGGGCGAGTATCCCATCGGCCGCGGGGCGTCGCTAGTGACGCCGGCTGATTGTCGCGGATCGTCAGCGTCAGGAAACTTAATCCGCTGGCGGAGACGGGCCCATTCAAGCTAGAAACCCCGCCCATGAGCATCATGAGTAAGGCCATCATCGAGAGCGTCCTCGCGCGGGAGATCCTGGATTCGCGCGGCAACCCCACCGTCGAGGTGGACGTCACGCTGGAGTCCGGCGTCGTCGGGACGGCGGCCGTGCCTTCCGGCGCGTCGACGGGCGAGCACGAGGCGCTCGAGCTGCGCGACGGCGACAAGAAGCGCTACCTCGGCAAGGGCGTCCTCAAGGCCTGCGAGAACGTCGCGACGATGCTGGGGCCGATCGTCGTCGACCGCGACGCCTTCGACCAGGCCGGCCTCGACGCGGCCATGCTGGCCGCCGACGGCACGCCCAACAAGGGCAAGGTCGGCGCGAACGCCATGCTGGGCGTCTCGATGGCGGCGGCGCGCGCGGCGGCCAGCGAACTCGGCCTGCCGCTCTACAAGTACCTCGGCGGTCCGGGCGCGCGCGTCCTGCCCGTGCCGCTCATGAACATCATCAATGGCGGCGCGCACGCCGACAACTCGCTCGACTTCCAGGAGTTCATGATCGTCCCCAAGGGGCTGCCGAGCTTCCGCGAGGCGCTGCGCGCGGGCGCCGAGGTCTTCCACACGCTCAAGAAGATCCTGCACGACCGCAAGGCGTCGACGGGCGTGGGCGACGAGGGCGGCTTCGCACCCGACCTGCCGGGCGCCGAGGCGGCCTGCGCCGTCGTCATCGAGGCCATCGAGAAGGCTGGCTACAAGGCGGGCAAGGACGTCGCTCTCGCGCTCGACGTCGCGTCGTCGGAGCTGTGGGACAAGGGCAGCAAGACCTACAGGCTCGAGGGTGAGGGCAAGGAGCTCGACGCCAAGGGCATGGTCGAGTTCTACAGGAAGCTCTGCGAGCAGTTCCCCATCGTCTCCATCGAGGACGGCATGGCGGAGAACGACTGGGACGGCTGGGTCGCGCTCACGAAGGCCATGGGCGATCGCGTCCAGCTCGTGGGCGACGACCTCTTCGTCACCAACACGGAGCGCATAAAGACGGGCATCGAGAAGGGCGCGAGCAACAGCTTGCTCGTCAAGGTGAACCAGATCGGCACGCTCACCGAGACCATCGATTCGGTCGAGATGGCGCACCGCAACGGGTGGACGACGATCATCTCGCACCGCTCGGGCGAGACCGAGGACACCTTCATCGCCGACTTCGCCGTCGCCATGCGCTCGGGCCAGATCAAGACCGGCTCGCTCGCGCGCTCCGAGCGCGTCGCCAAGTACAACCGCCTGCTCCGCATCGAGCAAGACCTCGGCGCCGCGGCTATCTGGGGCGGGAATCTCGGGCGCCCTTAACAGCCGGGGAGCGCGGCCGAAAATAGCTCTCCCGCTCCCGCTCGCGGGAGAGGGCCGGGGTAAGGGTGGTGGAAAAGAGCATTCCCTCTCGAACTCAGTAGACTCGGGGCGTGGCTGCGCCGCGCTTCCGCACCGTCGAGCTGTCTGACCCGCGCTTCGAGCGCGACGGGCTGCGGCTCGTCACCGTCAAGAGCGTTGCGCTCGGGCGCCGCGCGGACGTAACCGTGTACGTCCCGCCCGGCGGAAACGACCCGCTGCCGCTCGTCGTCCTCCTGCACGGCGTGTACGGCAGCCACTGGTCGTGGTCCCTGCGCGGCGGC
The DNA here is from genome assembly GCA_035544435.1 of Polyangia bacterium. Taxonomy (GTDB): domain Bacteria; phylum Myxococcota_A; class Polyangia; order Fen-1088; family Fen-1088; genus DASZFV01. The sequence continues at coordinate 4,602 of DATKFB010000185.1, read as the reverse complement.
GTGCACCTCACGGCCGCGCGCCTCATCGAGACGGGCGAGTTGCCGCCCGTCGCGATCGCCATGCCCTCGGACGGCCTGTGGGGCGACGGCAGCGGCTACGTCTCCCACGACGACGCCGATTACGAGCGCTGGATCGTCGATGAGGTACCGGCGGCGGCCGCGCTCTCCGACGAGCGTGTCACCGACCGGTCGCTCGTCTTCCTCGCCGGTCAGTCGATGGGCGGCTTCGGCGCGCTGCGCCTCGGCGCCAAGTACGCCGCGCGCTTCGCGGGCATCTCGGCCCACTCGGCCGTCACGACGATCGCGCGCCTGCACGAATCCGTCGAGGAGCCCCTCGAGGACCTGCCGTCCTTCGGCCTCGCGGACGGCACGGCGCTGCACTGGCTCGAAGCCCACGCCGCGCGTCTGCCGCCGCTGCGCTTCGACTGCGGCACGGGCGACGGCCTGCTCGCGGGCAACCGCGCCCTGCACGCAGCCCTCGACGCGCGCGCCATCGAGCACGTCTACGAGGAGTTCCCCGGCGGCCACGACTGGCCCTACTGGAAGCTCCACGTCGCCGACAGCCTGCGGTTCTTCGGCGCGCTCATCGAGGACGAGGGCGTCGTCCCGCCGCACTGAGGCTCAGGCTTCAGACAGGATGTTGCGGGCGATGACCATGCGCTGGATCTGGCTCGTGCCCTCGTAGATCTGCAGGAGCTTGGCGTCGCGCATGAGCTTCTCGACGGGGTAGTCCTTGGTGTAGCCGTAGCCGCCGAAGATCTGCACGGCGTCCGTCGCGACGCGCATGGCGGCGTCGGCGCCATAGGCCTTCGAGTAACTCGACACGATCGAATCGAGCTTGCCCTGGTCGATGCTCCAGGCCGCCTTGTGGCACAAAAGGCGCGTCGACTCGTAGGCGATGGCCATCTCGGCGAGCATGAACTGCACGGCCTGGTGCTGGCCGATGGCCACGCCGAAGGCCTTGCGCTCGAGGGCGTACTTGCGGGACTCGTCCAGGGCGCGGCGGATGAGACCGGACGCGCCCGCCGCGATCCACGGGCGCGAGCGGTCGAAGGTGCGCATCGCGACCTTGAAGCCCTCGCCCTCGGGCCCCACGACGTTCTTCTTGCCGAGCTTGACGTCCTCGAACAATACGTCCGTCGTGTTCGAGGCGCGCTGGCCCATCTTGTTCTCCTTCTTGCCGACGGAGACGCCGGGCGTGTCGCGGTCGACGACGAAGCAGGTGATGCCCTTGTGGCGCTGCGTGCCCTCTTCGCGCGCGAAGACCGTATAAAAGCTCGCCACGCCGCCGTTCGTGATCCAGCGCTTCTGTCCCGTGAGGACATACTCGTCGCCGACCTTCTTGTACTTCGACTTCATGCCGGCGACGTCGGAGCCCGCGTCCGGCTCCGAGCAGCAGTAGGCCGCGAAGATGGGCTCCGCGAGCAGGCGCCCAAAGTAGTGCTTCCTCTGCTCCTCGGTGCCCGCGAGGATGAGCGGCATCGTGCCGAGCATGTTGCCCGCCATCGTCGTATTGACGCCCGTGCAGCCGTACGAGATCTCCTCGAGCACGAGGCAGTGCGACAGACAAGACAGGCCGAGACCGCCGTAGGCCTCGGGGATCTCGCAGTTCATGAGGCCCGTTTCCCAGCCCTTGCGGCAGATGTCCTTGGGGAACGTGCCCTCCTCGTCGAGCTGACCCGCGACGGGGACGATCTCCTTGCGCGCGAACTCCCGCGCCGTGCCCATGAGATGCTGCTGCTCCTCCGAGAAATCGAAGCTCGGCATCGCCGCAGTATACGGCTTCCCCCCGACCGCAGACTAATGTTAGTCGTTGGTGCAATGCCCGCTCTGTATCTGGACGAGTTCATCCGCGAGCTGCGTCGTGACGGGGACGCCGCCTTTCGCGCGCACCACCCGGCACCCGTGATCATCGTGACGCGCGCCGCGGGCGAGCTGAAGGAGGACGCGCCCGTCGAGACGACCGTCATGGCGGAGACCTCGGGCTGGCGCATCCAGCAGGTGTCGCTGCTGAACCGCGTCTTCGCCGTGAGCCGCGGCGCCTTCGAGAAAGACGCGCCCATGGTGCTGGGCCGCGGTGACAAGGCCGACATCCTGATCCCCGACAGCTCGATCTCCAAGCGGCACTGCGTCTTCGAGGCCAAGCCCGAAGGCACGACCGTCATGGACTGCGGCTCGACCAACGGGACGACGATCGGCGGCGCCGCGATTGCAGCCAACCAACCCGTGCTGCTCAAGGGCGGCGAAACTCTCAGCGTGGGGAACTTCTCGTTCCTCTTTCACACCGCCGACAGCTTCGTCGCGTACCTCAAGCACGTCGTGAAGATTTAGGGCTTCTCGCCGGCGCCGGCCTTGGCGGCCTCGCGCTTCGCGCGGCGCGCTTCGCGCTCGTCGGCCTTCTTCTGCTCGAACGCGATGGCGTCGCGCGTGGCCTTCGATCCGAAGATGAAGCCGAGCGCGATCCCGAGCACGAAGATCACCGGGATGTAGATGAAGTGCGAGGAGGGCGGCGTGCCGATCGCCAGCGTCGAGAGCATCTTAGCGCTTGCCGGCGGCGTCGAGCTTGCGGCGCAGCTCGTCGAGCTCGCCGCGCACGCGTCCCACGCCGCGGGCGATGAACACGACGTAGCCGAGAATGGCGATCCAGATGAAGCCGTAGGCGATGGCGACGAAGGGACCAGCGGGCACGTCCTCGCTCGCCTTGCCCTCGACCTTGACGAACTCCTGCGCGAGCGCGAGCGCGGGCAGGAGGGCGGCGGCGGCCAGCGCCGCGAGCGCCGCGAGACGGCGTCCAGGTCGTTCGAGCTTGTTCAAGTGCGGGCCTCCAGCAGGTCCTCGGTTTCGAGCTTCAAGGTCGCGGCCTCGGCGCGCGCAGCCTCGAGCCGGTAGCGCAGGGCGAGCAGCAGGCCCCACACGACCGTCATGAGCAGGAACGCGCTCCAAAAGGCCGGACGCATGCGGGGGTCGAGCCTGGGCACGACCGTCGTCTGCGGGTGGACGGTCCGCCAGATGTCGACGCTCTTGTAGACGAGGGGCACGTCGACCGCTGCGAAGAGCGCGAGCGCCGCCGCGAGCTTGCGCGCGCCCGGTCCGCCGTAGCGCCGCGCGAGCAGGTACGCGATGAGGATCAGAAACAACAGCAGCGAGCTCGTGAGCCGCGCGTCCCACTGCCAGTACACGCCCCAGGCCTTGCGCCCCCAGAGCGGACCGGACACGAGGACGCAGGCGCCGAAGACGACGCCCAGCTCGCCCGCGGCCGCCGCGAGCCAATCGCCGCGCTCCGAGCCCTTGAAGAGGTAGGCGACGCTGCCGGCGGCGCAGGCGAACGTCGAGAGGAACAGCATCGTCGCGCACGGCACGTGGAAGTAGAAGATCTTCTGCACGAAGCCCATGACGGGCTCGAGCGGCGCCGAGAGGATCAACCCCGGCACGAAGAGGAAGCCGGCCGCGGCGAGGACCGTCGCGGCCACGAATCCGGACCCGAGGGGTCGCATGGGAGCTTTATACTACGCCGCGTGACCGACGACAGCGCCCTCTCCGCATTTCGCCCCGTGCCGCGCACCGGCGTCATTTACGTCACGACGGAGGCGGGCCGCCTCGGGTTCCGCCAGACGGGGCCCGGCGCCGCCGACTGGTGCAACCTCGGCCAGGGGCAGCCGGAGACCGGGCCCTTGCCGGGCGCGCCCGCGCGCGTGCACGACGTCACGATCGAGGTCGACGATCAGGAGTACGCGCCCGTCCCCGGGATCTGGGAACTGCGCGAGGCCATCGCCGATCTCTACAACCGCCTCTATCGCCGCGGTCTTCCTTCGCAGTACAGCGCGGAGAACGTCAGCGTCTGCGGCGGCGGCCGCGCCTCGCTCACGCGCGCGGCGGCCAGCCTCGGCCACGTCAACCTCGGCCACTTCTTGCCCGACTACACCGCCTACGAGGAGCTACTCGACATCTTCAAGGCCTTCACGGCCATCCCCATCCTGCTCGAGGGCGAGCGCGGCTACGAGCTGCCCGTCGAGGATCTGCGGCGGGAAGTCTACGGGCGCGGCCTGTCGGCGCTGCTCCTGTCGAACCCGTGCAACCCCACGGGCAAGCTCGTGCAAGGCGAGGAGCTCGCTCGCTGGGTCGACCTCGCGCGCGAGCTCGACTGCGCGCTCCTGCTCGACGAGTTCTACTCGCACTACGTGTGGAGCGGACGCCCCGGCGAGCTCGCCGTCGAGAGCGCGGCCCGCTACGTCGAGAACGTTGACCGCGACCCGGTCGTCATCTTCGACGGCTTCACGAAGAACTGGCGCTACCCCGGCTGGCGCGTCACGTGGACGGTTGGTCCGCGCAAGGTCATCGACGCCGTGTCGAGCGCGGGCTCGTTCCTCGACGGAGGCGGCTCGAAGCCGCTGCAGCGCGCGGCCATCCCGCTCTGCTCGGAGGCGCACGTCATCGCCGAGACCAACGCCATCCAGGTCGCGTTTCGCGCCAAGCGCGATGGCCTGCTCGCGGGCCTCGCGCGGCTCGGCGTGGGCACGGACCGTGCGCCCGACGGGACCTTCTACGTGTGGGGCAAGGTCGACGGCCTGCCGCCGCCGCTCAACGACGGCATGGGCTTCTTCC
>DATKFB010000184.1:0-23843 GCA_035544435.1 Polyangia bacterium | reverse complement strand
GTCGATGACCGCCCGGACGGCGCGCATGTACGGCGTGTCGGCCAGCGCGGCCGTGACGACGGCGAGCGCGCCGCCGCGTCGCAGGATGCGCGCGCTCTCGCGGGCCACGAGCTCGGCGTCGATGAAGTGGAGGGCGTCGGCGACGACGACGAGATCGATCGACCGCGCCGCGAGGGGCGTCGCCTCGGCCGTGGCGTGCTCGGCGCGGATCGCGAGCCCCCGGGCGCTGGCCGCAACCCGCAGCCGCTCGAGCATGTCGCGCGCCGGCTCGACGGCCGTAACCTCGAGGCCGCGCGCCGCGAGCGGCAGTGCGAGGTGCCCCGTGCCCGCGCCGAGGTCCGCGACGTGCCCACCCGCCGGCGCGAGCGCCGCGAGGGCGTCGACGAGCGCGGCGGGGTAGGGCGGCCGCGCGTCGTAGACGTCGGCCATGCGGTTGAACACCCAGCGCGAAGCGTCGTTGAGCCGGACCTTGCGCCGCCCGAGGCTCACTTCAGGAGCTCCAGGAGCGCGACATGGCTGCGTCGGGCGGCCACGTCAGCCGGCGCGCTCGACGCGTCCGTCGGCGTGGCGCGCGAACCGGCCATCTTCGCGGGCGTGGACGGGATCGTCGACCGTCCAAGGCCAGCCTCCGAAGCGCGTGCGCTGGTAGTCGACGAACGCCTGCTGGATCTCGGCGCCCGAGCTCATGACGAAGGGCCCGTACTGCACGACGGGCTGGGCGATGGGCCGCCCCTGCAGCAGGAGCAGCTCGCTCTCCTCCGGGCCGTTCTCGAGGCGCGCGTCGGCATAGGGGCGGAGCTCGGCGGCGTGGCGCGCGGGGATGTCGCGTCCGCCCACGCGCAGGCTCCCCCCGCGGAAGAAGTACAGCCGCCGGTTCGTCGTGCGCGCGGCGCGCGGCAACGTCCAGGTGGCGCCCGGCTCGAGCTTGATCGTCCAGATCGCGACGTCGGTGTCGGGGCGGGAGGCCCATGACTTGGGCGGCGGGGGCGGTGGCGCGACGCCTCCGAGCTTGCCGGCGGCCAGTGTGACCGCCGTGGCCTTGCCGGCGGCGTCACGCGTGACGACGGTGGGGATAGCCTCGCGCCACAGCATCGTGAAGTGCGGGTCCACCATCTTGTCTTCGCGGGGCAGGTTCAACCAGATCTGAAAGAGCTCGAGCGGGTTGCCCTTCTTCGGATCGGAGTCGAGCAGCGGGAACATCTCCGAGTGAACGATTCCCTTGCCCGCCGTGACCCACTGGACGTCGCCGGCGCCGAAGCGCGCCGCCGCGCCGAGCGAGTCCGAGTGGTCGATGAGGCCGCGGCGAACGATCGTGACCGTCTCGAACCCGCGGTGCGGATGCTGCGGAAATCCCGGCACGACGTGGCCGTGGTACATGCGCCAGCCGCCCTCGGCGCCCGACGGGTGCCCCTCGAAGTCCTGTCCGAGCTGGCGTCCCGTGAGCGCCGCGGCCGGGCCGAGCTCAGCGTTGCCCGCCGGGTAGGCGTCGTCGTGATGAACGCAGAAGAGGAAGGGGTCGGCGGTCTCCCAGGGGAACCCGAGAGGCTGGACGCCGAGGACGACGTCGTCTGATGAATTCGCCACGTCGCAACGTTAGCAGATGCCGCGACGTGGGTCGTGCCCCCGGGCTCAGCCCGCCGCGACCGTCGCCGAGAGGTTGATTTTGGCGGCGGCGAGGGCCTTCGATACGGGGCAGCCCTTCTTCGTCTCCTCGGCGATTTGCTGGAACTTCGCCGCGTCGGCGCCGGGTATGACGGCCTTCGTCGTGAGGTCGATGGTGGTGATCGTGAAGCCCGTTTCGAGCCGTTCGAGCTTGACGTCCGCCGTGGTGTCGACGCGCTTCGGCTGCAGGCCGGCCTTCTCGAGGTTGAGCGTGAGCGCCATCGAGAAGCAGCCCGCGAGCGCGGCCCCGATGAGCTCTTCGGGGCTGCTGCCCTGCTGTCCTTCGAAGCGCGAGCCCGCCGAGAACGCCGCCTCGGGGGCGTGCGCGCCCTTCATCGTGCCCTTGCCGTCTTTGAATCCACCTTGCCAAGTCGCGGTTGCCTTGCTGATTGCCATGAGCTCGTCTCCTTCCGGGGCGTGGTTATGGGACCCCAAAACTAAGCACGCGCGGGCGCCAAAGGAAGCGAAAAAGGCGGGCCGCGTCACCCGGATATCGCGACAAAAAAACGCGCCGGGGTCGTGAAATGCCCCGCCGCGGCGAACATTTTGGGAGAGTATTTCCACCATGCGCGCTCAGCTCCACCGCATCGTCGTGATTCTGATCTGTCTCGTGTTCGGCGTCGTGGGTGTCTCCTCGCCGTCCGCGGCGGCCGACAAGAAGAAGGCGTGGCCGACCAAGGCGCATCACAAGACGCGGCACCGGACGTCGAAGCCGGCCAAGTCGGTCGGGGCGTCGAGGAGCGGGGGTGCGGCGCCTGCCGAGGACGCCGCCGAGGATGACGACGCAGATGAGTCGGCGGAAGACGACGACACGACGAGCGAGAGCAAGAAGAACGAGGCCAAGAGGAACGAGCCCAAGAAGGAGCTCGCCAAGGGCAGGGGCAAGGCCAAGGCCAAGGCGAAGCCCGCCGATGAAGAGGACGACGACGAGCGCGAGGCGTCCGATGAACGGCGCGGAGACGACGACGACAGCGACGGTGACGCGCCCGTCGTGCGCCGCAAGGCACGCCACGCGCGGGCCGCCGCGGGCGCGGCCGTCGCCGTCGAGCTCTCGGCGGGACCGCGGGCCGTTCACCGCAGCTTCACCTTCAACGATCCGCTCTCGAACTACGTCCCGACGGCGGCCAAGCCGTACTCGTACGTGCTGCCGGCCGGGCCAGTGCCGTTCGTCGAGCTCGGCCTGTATCCGGGGGCGTTTGGGGCGAGCGGGCTCGCGGCGAACCTGGGCCTCGTCGCGCGCTACGAAAAGCTCCTCAGCACGACGACCGCGGGCGCGGGGCCGACGGCCAGCACGTTCGGCCAGCAGCTCGAGGTTGGCGCGCGCGGGCGCATTCCCTTGGGCGATCACGAGCTGGGTCTCGGCGCCGCCTGGGGCAAGCAGGCGTTCCACGTGAACGAGACCGACCCCGGCCCGGCGGGCGGCTCGCAGATACCCAACGTCGACTACAGCTTCGTTGCGCTCGGCGCCGACGCGCGCGTGCGCCTCGCCCCCATCGAGCTCGGCGCGCACCTCGGCACGCGGCTCGTCTACAACACGGGGTCGCTCGCGAAGAACTGGTTTCCGACGACGAAGACGACGGCCCTCGAGGCGGGCATCTCAATGGCGTACAGCGTGTCGTCATTTTTCCAAGTGGTGGCGGGCGCGGACCTTCTGCGCTACGGCTTCGCGTTCAACCCCGTTCCTCCGGGCAACGCCATCGTCGCAGGGGGCGCGATCGATCAGTACATCTCGGGCTTCCTCGCGCTGCGCGTGTCGATCAGCGGCGGCTGAAGCGCCGGCGGCCGGTCGGGGGCGCCCGTCCGCGGTCAGCGTCACGAGCATCCGCTCGAGCACATCGAGGTCCATGGGCTTCGTGAGGTGGGCGTCGAAGCCGGCCGCGGCCGCGCGCGCGCGATCCTCGGGCTGCCCGTAGCCGGTGAGCGCCACGAGGAACATCTCCGAGCCGACGGCGGCGCGCACGCGCCGGGCGACCTCGAAGCCGTCGATGAGCGGCAATCCGATATCGACGAGGGCGATCTCCGGCCGAACGGCGAGGGCCCGCGCGACGCCCTCGACGCCGTCGATGGCGACGTGAACCTCGTGGCCGAGGCTCTCGAGCAGCTCCTGAAGCGTCTCGCGGTTGTCCGCGCCGTCCTCGACGATGAGGATGCGACGCCGAGGGACCTTCCAGTCGGTTCGGGGCGTGAGGTCGTCGGCGTCGGGCGCGAGCGGCTCCGCGAGGGGGAGGCGCACCGTGACGGTCGTGCCGCGCCCGAGGCCCGGGCTCGTCGCCGTGACGGCGCCGCCGTGGAGACGCACGAGCGTGCGCACCACGCTGAGCCCGAGGCCCATCCCGCCTTGGGCGCGATCGAGCGTGCGCTCGGATTGAGTAAAGGGCTCGAAGATGCTGCGCAGGGCGTCCGAGTGGATGCCCATGCCTGTGTCGGCGACGCGCAGGACGGCCTCGCCGTCATCGGGGCTCGTCTCGACGCTGACCGTGACCCGCCCGCCCGTGGGCGTGTACTTGAGCGCGTTCGTGAGCAGGTTGTTGACGATCTGCTCGAGGCGCACGCGATCGCCGAGCACGAAGACGGGCCCGCCCGAGGCTTCGAAGAAGAGCTCGAGGCCCCGCTCGTGGCTCGCGCGGCGGCTCTCCTCGACGAGGCCGAAGCACACCGCGCCGAGATCGATGGGCGTGCGCTGGAGCGCGATCTTTCCCGTCGTCACGCGGGCGACGTCGAGCAGGTCGTCGACGAGCCGCGTGAGGTGGTGGATCTGCCGGTCGATGACCGCCACGGGCCGCTCGAGGCGCCGCACGGTCTCCTCGTCGCGCTGGAGCATCTGCGCGGCGTTGCGCAGGGCGCCGAGCGGGTTGCGCAGCTCGTGTCCCAGCATTGCCAGAAACTGATCACGCTGCCGCACCTCGCGGTCGCGCTCCTCGAGCGCGTCGCGCGCCGCGTACTGCCGGGCGCGCGCGCGCAGCGCCGCGCGCAAAGCGCTGATCATCGTCAGCATGTGCAGGGGCCGTTCGAGCGCCGTGACGTTGCCGAGGCCGCCGAACGTCTCGAGGGCCCGCTGGTTCTCGCGCGCCGTCGCGGCCCGCTCCGTGAAGATCAGGAAAGGGAAGTCGGACCACGGCGGCTGCGCGCCCAGGATGTCGACGAGCTCGGCGACGATTTCCGGCGACAGGGCGTCCTCGGCGACGAGCGCGGCGCCGGCGCCCGCCGCGACGCGCGCCGTGAGCGCCTCACCGTCCTCGCAGACGATGACCTGAATGCCCGCCTGCTCGAGCGCGCGCGCCGCGAGCGCCGCGTCTCGGCCGACGGGCGTCAGGACGAGGACGGCGTATTCGCGGTCCTCCCCTTCAGCGGACATCCCTTTCCCAGCCGGCGGCCCCCGGGTCCACCGTCGGCACTCCCGTGAGGATGCCTTGGAAGTGCTGCAAGGGCTCGGCGACGCGCACGCCGTCGGAGCCGAGCAGCAGCTCCCGGATCGTGTGCTCGTGACGACCCGTGCGCTTCTTGAGCACCGAGATGGCCTTCTTGAGCTGCCCGTGCGCTTCGAAGTGGCGAAGCACGAGCACGGTGTCGGCCAGGTAGCTCACGTCGGCCGGGCTGTTCATCGAGGGTCCCACCAGACCGTGCTGCGAGACGACGGCGATCGTGAGGACGCCTTGCTGACCGAGGAAGGTGAGTAGCTCGTGGAGCTGCAGTACGAGGAACGACTCGTCGGGCATGGCGTTGAGGTAGCCGTTGAGGCTGTCGATGATCACACAGCGGACGCCCTGATTCTCGACGGTCTCGCGCACCTCGTCGGCGAACTGACCGGGCGGCATCTCGGCGGGATCGATCTGGCGGGCGATGATCTGGCCCGCGTCGACGTGGCGCTGCAGGTTGTAGCCCATGGAGCGGGAGCGGGCCATCATCGTGGGGAGGCTCTCATCGAAGGCGTACATCGCGACCCGCTCGCCGCGCGCCACCATAGCCGATGCCCACAGCGTCGCGATCGACGACTTGCCCGTGCCGGCCGGACCGAGCAGCAGCGTGCTCGTGCCGCGATCGAGGCCGCCGTCGAGCATGGCGTCGACGCCCGGGACGCCGCTCGGCACCGCGCCGCGCTCGAAGGGACGCGCGTGCTCGGCGGCCACGAGCCGCGGGTAGACACGCAATCCGCCGCGCTGGATGTCGAAGTCGTGATAGCCGCCGCGGAAGGCCACGCCGCGCAGCTTCGTGACGCGAACGCGGCGGCGGTGCGCCCCGTAGAGCGGCGCGAGCTGCTCGAGGCTCAAGACGCCGTGGGCGATGCTCTGCAGGGGCGAGTCCCCCGTGGACCCAGAGCGGTCGTCGAGGAGCAGGACGGTCGAGCCGCGCCCCGCAAAGTATTGCTTGAGCGAGAGCACTTCGCGGCGATAGCGCAGCGGGCTCTGCGCGAGCAGGCGGATCTCCGAGAGTGAGTCGAGCACGACACGTTGGGGCTTGATGCGCGCGCAGAGATCGATGACGCCCTTGGTGGTCTCGGCGAGCTCGACCTCGGAAGGGTGGAAGAGCGTGTTCTGCTCGTCGCTCCCGAAGGCGTCGGGCGCGGCGAGCTCGTAGAGATCGATGCCGTCGAGCGACCAATCGTGCGAGGTCGCGACCGCGTGCAGCTCCTCCTTCGTCTCGGACAGGGTCACGTAGACCACGCGCTCGCCGAGGCGTGCTCCCTCCATGAGGAACTGCAACGCGAGCGTCGTCTTGCCGACGCCGGGATCGCCTTCGACGAGGTAGAGGCGCCCGCGCGGGAGGCCGCCGCGCAAGATGTTGTCGAGCCCCGCGATACCGGTCATCGCGGGCGACGAATCGACCGTTGACATCTGTGCACCCTGAGCACGACCAAGGCCCTTGTCCAGGGGCGTCCGCACGATACGTATCTTTTTGTCTGGCACCCGATACGGGGAGGCGTATCGCGCGGACGGTCGGGGCGACGAAGCCCCGTCGCGTCGCCTCCGCTCCGTGGCCCGGGGCTTGCGAAGGCCGGGGCCACCGAATTCTCACCTGGAGGTCTCCAATGAAGCTCCCGTTCGTTGATTCCACGGTCAAGACGATGAGGCGATGGGCGGCTGGTCGGTCGCGGCGGCAAGTCGGGCTAGTCCTCGCGCTCGCTGTCTTCGGTTCGGGCGTGAGCGCGTTCGCGCTCGTCACGAGCTCGGGCGATCGGACGATCGTCACCAACGTCGAGGGCTCGACGTTCACCGCCCTCGGCGGCCATATGATTCAGTCGACGCTGACGAACGAGGTGCTGGCCGGCCAGAGCTTCCAGGCTTTCCAGCAGGCGTTCACGCTCGGTGACGGTATGTTCGCAGCCAAGTTCAACGCGGGCGACGGCGGCGGTGCCAACGTCGGCGTGGGCGAGCGCTACACGCGCATGCCGCGCGCCGATCTCACGGGCGCGGGGCAGTGGGCCACGCACACGCCTGCGCGCGCCACGGGCCCGAACGCCACCGGCTGCACGGGCTGTCACAACCTGGGCGGCGACGACGGCGCCGGCGACTCGTCAGCCAACGTCCACCGAGACGGAAACCACACGAGGGCGCTCAACCAGATGGTCCAGCGCAACACGCCGCACCTCTTCGGCCTCGGCGGACTCCAGAAGCTCGCCGAGGAGATGACGAATGATATACAGACGGCGCGCAACAACGCGCGGACGTCCCTCGGCTGCGGCGCGACGACGACGGGGGGCTCCACGACCATCTCCCTCGTGAGCAAGGCCGTGAACTTCGGCTCCCTGACCATCACGCACACGGCCGGCTCGACGAGCTGCGCCGAGGCGTTGAACCCACCCGCCGCCGGTGCCGCCAAAGCGGTCGCGGCCGATCTGGTCGTGCGGCCGTTCCAGTGGAAGGGGGCCAACGCCTTCATCCGCGACTTCGTGCGCGGCGCCATGCACAACGAGATCGGCATGCAGGCCAGCGAGCTGCTCGGCTCGCCCACGGTCGACCCCTCGACGGTCGACGGCGACGGCGACGGCGTCGTCAACGAGATCTTCACGGGTGACGTCACGGCGATGACCATCTACCAGGCGTCACAGCCGCGCCCGACGACGCGCCAGGAACTCGCGAGCTTGGGCGTCATCCCGGCGCTCTCGGCGCAGGAGAATGCGGACATCGCCGCGGGCTCGGCGCTCTTCGACAGCAACGGGTGCAGCTCCTGCCACGTGCAGCAGCTGACGGCCAACGACATCGTGTTCCGCGAGCCGAGCAACAACCCCAACTTCCGCGACCCGGGCAACGTGTTTCCGAACGGCCGCCCGTACGGAACGCTCGATCCCGCGCACCCCGTGACGTTCGACATCACGACCGATCAGCTCGAGAACGACCAGATCCACACGGCGAACGGCCAGAAGCTCGGCTCGTTCGTGCGCGACGCCCAGGGCCACGCCACGATCGCGCTCTTCGGAGATCTCCGCCGCCACGACATGGGCGCGGGCCTCGCCGAGGAGGTCGACGAGATCGGCACGGGCAAGTCCGTCTTCGAGACGGAGAACCTGTGGGGCGTCGGCTCGACGCCGCCCTACCTCCACGATGGCCGCGCCGCGACGATCACCGAGGCTATCCTCGAGCACGGCGGCGAGGCGCAGACGGCTCGCAACAACTTCGTGGCCGACTCGACGACGCAGCAGAAGCAGCTCGTGACGTTCCTGAAGAACCTCGTCCTCTTCAAGGCGCAGTGAAGTCATGAAGACGATCATCGGAAGACCGAATCTCGCGGTCGCGGTCGCCGTCGCGGCGCTCACGGCCGGCTCCTGCGCGAAGGACCTCGGCGGGGCGCCGTCGTCCGCGGGCGGGCAGGATCAGGGCAGTATCACGAACGCCCGACCATCGGCAGGCGCTCGTACGGCGGGGTCGAGCAACGTCTCGAACGTGGGGACGCAGACGGTGGCGCTGCCCGCGGGCGCGAGGCCTGAAGGGGCGCCCGTGCCGGGAGTCGAGACGCCGGCAACGCAACCGTCGCCGGCCGTGCTGCGAGCGGTGAGCGCGGTCCAGGAGAAGCTGAACGGGCTCGTGACGGGCGTCGACGGGACGCGCGTTCGGTTCGTCGACTGCAGCGAGACGGCGGCGTGCACCGCTCGTCTCGAAGCGCGGTCACTCGCCGGGCTGCGCGATCTGCTGCAGGCCGTGAGTCAGCAGCACGGCGGCATCGACTACGTCGTGCGCGAGCAACTCGACGGGTACGCCGGTCGAACCTTCGTCGCCGACGTCACGCTGGCGGCCACCGCGTCGCGCGCCGTTCCAACCAACGAGAACGCGCTGCTCGAAAACTAGCTGGGATGGCGGGGGAGGCCGGCGGGCTCGCGATCTCTCGTCGTGGCCGCCGGCCACGTGTAAATAGTGGTCAAGCCTGGAGGTGTTGACGCGGCGTTGAAAGATTGCGGGCCGGAATGTCGAGTCGACACCGTACAATAAGCGAGGAATATTTTGCTTGAGCCGTTTTTCTCGGGCCGGTTTCAAAGGGGAATTCCGAGTTCGGCGTAGCCGAACAATTTTGACGAAACTGGTTTTCGCTCGTTTCAGAATCGCGGGAGCGCGTCGTTCGAATTCATTTGATTCGAGCAATACTGCTCCCCAATGTCGAAACCCCACACCGACCCGCGGGCGGTGAACCCGACAGGCGCGCAGGACGGAAAGGCCGCCGTTCTCATCCTGGCGGGTCACGCCCTCAGACCGCTGCCCCTCGATCGTCCGCGCATCTCCATCGTCGTGGACGAGATGGAGTTCGGGCGCGATCGCACGAGCGAGTCCTGGACCACCGAGCTCCAGGACCCCATGATGTCGCGTCGGCACGCGCGCATCGCGCGCGCCCCGAGCGGCGACTATTTCGTGTCGGACCTCGGCAGCACGAACGGCACGTGGGTCGGCGGCCGGACCGTGCCCGCGGGAACGGCGCGCAAGCTCGAGCCTGGCTCGGTCCTCGCGATGGGCGGCCACGTCTTCGTCTTCCGTCGCCTCTCGCAAGAGGACATCGTGGCCATTCGCGAGGACTGGTCGTTCCCGTTCGCTCCAGTGCCCACGCTCTCGGCACCTTTGGCGGTGCTCCTGCGCAAGCTCAGTCGCCTGGCGCCTTCTCGCGTCGACATCCTGCTGTCGGGCGAGACGGGCGTCGGAAAGGAGATCCACGCGGAGGCCATCCACCGCGCGAGCGGTCGCAAGGGGCCGTTCATCGCTATCAACTGCGCGGCCATTCCGGACAACCTCGTCGAGAGCGAGCTCTTCGGATACGCGCGCGGCGCGCACTCGACGGCTGACCGCGGAAAGTCCGGCCTCATCGAGCAGGCGGAGGGCGGGACGCTCTTCCTCGACGAGATCGGCGAGATGTCGCAGACAGCGCAAACGAAGCTCCTGCGCTTCTTGCAGAGTCGCGAGGTCCTCACGCTCGGCACGACGCGGAAGCGAACGCTCGACGTGCGCGTCGTCGCAGCGACGAACCGTCGCCTCGAGGCCGACGCCGCCGGCCAGGGGCTGCGCGACGATCTCGCGGCGCGCCTCGGGCCCGAGCCGTTCAACCTGCCGCCGCTGCGCGAACGGCTCGAGGACATCGGCCTGCTCACGGCCCACTTCGCGAAGGCGGAGGTCGAACTCGTGCCCGAGGCCTACCAAGCGCTCTTCCTGCATGCCTGGAAGGGCAACGTCCGCGAGCTCGAAAAAGTCGTCACTCTCGCGCGCGTGCTCGTCGGCGAGGGCACGCCCATCGGGTTCGAGCACCTGCCGAAACCGCTCGCGGCCAAGATCGAGCGGCCCGCCGGCAAGGCGGTCATCCAGCGCTCGCGGCCGACGCGCGAGGAGCTGCGCACGCTGCTCTCGCGTCACGGCGGCGACGTCGCGCAGATGGCCCGCGAGATCGGCCGCCAGCGCACCCTCGTCTGGCGCTGGCTGCGCGAGAACCACCTCAGCCCCGCCGACTACCGAAGCTAGCGGGCGCGATCTACGTGTCCTTCAGCCATTCGGAGTGGACGAAGCCTCGCTCGGGGTGGTCGATGCGTTCGTAGGTGTGGGCGCCGAACGCGTCGCGCTGCGCTTGTGTCAGATTCTGGGGCAGGCGCGCCGTGCGCGTGCTGTCGAAGTAGGCGAGGCTTGCGGAGAACGACGGCGTCGGGATTCCCAGCGACTGAGCGACGCCGAGCGCGCGCCGCCAGCTCGGCTGCGCGGCGTGCATGCGCCCCTCGAACTCCTCGTCGACGAGGAGGTTCGTCAGGTCGGGCGCGCGCTCGTAGGCGCGCATGATGTTGTCGAGCAAGCGCGCCCGGATGATGCAGCCGCCCTTCCAGATGCGGGCCATCTCTTTCAGGGAGATGTTCCATTTGTAGGCGTCGCTGCCGGCGCGGATGAGCTGCATGCCTTGCGCGTACGAGCAGATCTTCGAGGCCAGGAGCGCGTCGTGCACGGCCGCGAGCAGGGCGTCCTTCTCGGAGCCCGGCGGCGGCGCTCCCGTGACGCCGCGGATGCGCTTGGCGGCGGCGACGCGCTGATCCTTCATGCTCGACAGGACGCGCGCGTCGATGGCCGCCGTGATCGTCGGGATGGGGACGCCGAGGTCGAGCGACAGCTCGGCCGTCCACTTGCCCGTGCCCTTCTGGCCGGCCTTGTCCTGCACGAGATCGACGAGAGGCTTGCCGGTCTCCTCGTCCTTGACGGCGAGGACCTTGGCGGAAAGCTCGATGAGGAAGGAGGCGAGGGGCCCCTCGTTCCACTTCGCGAACACCTCGGCGATCTGGGGCGCCGACATGCCGAGGCCGCGCGACATCACGTCGTAAGCCTCGGCGATGAGCTGCATGTCGCCGTACTCGATGCCGTTGTGGACCATCTTCACGAAGTGGCCCGCGCCGTCGGGACCAACGTGGGTCACGCACGGCCCCGAGTCGGTCTTCGCGGCGATCGACTCGAGGACCGGCTTGAGGCGGTCCCAGGCCGCGGTCGTGCCGCCCGGCATGAGCGCGGGGCCGCGCCGCGCGCCCTCCTCGCCGCCCGAGACGCCCATGCCCACGAAGTTGATGCCGAGCTTCGCGAGATCGGCTTCGCGCCGGCGCGTCTCGAGGAAGTGCGTGTTGCCGCCGTCGATGACGATGTCGCCCTTGTCGAGGATCGGCTTGAGCTGCTCGAGCACGGAGTCGACCGGCTTGCCCGCCATGATCATCATCAAGATGCGGCGCGGCCGCTCGAGCGCGCCCACGAGCTCGGCGAGCGACTTCGTGGCCGCGAGCGTCCGGCCCTTGTTCTCGGCCATGAACTTCTCCGTCATCGCCGGCTCGAGGTTCCAGACCGCCACGGGGAAGCCGTGGTCGTTGATGTTGAGGGCCAGGTTGCGGCCCATGACGGCCAGGCCGATGACGCCGAACTCCGATTTTCCTTGGGTGGACATGCCAAACCTCCTGAAGCGTCCCTCCCCCCTAGGCGATCTGCCAGGGCGGGTTGTGGGGCAGCAGTTTCATGAATTCCTCGATGAGGGAGGACTCGTAGGCACCCGCGTAGGTCTTCGAAAAGAAGCGCTCGATGCCCTCGCCCACGAACCGCTCCCACGACGCCTCTTCGGCGCCGGGGTTGATCGGATAAAAGAGGGCACCCACGTCGCGCGCCGCCTTTAGGTCGCCGGGCGCGTCGCCCACCATGAGCACGTGGTCGGGGCCGTACTTGCCCTTGGCCGCCAGCGTGAGGTGCTCGGTCTTCGAGCCCATCTCCTGGCCGGCGATGAGCGCGACGTGCTCGTCGATGCCGTGCTCGGCCCACTCGCGCACGAGCGCCTCGCCGGGCGTCGCGGACACGACCATGACGTCGGCGCGCTCGCCGAGCTTGAGCAGGCTCTCGACGAGGCCGGGGAAGGGCGGCAGGTGGTGCACCGTCTCCTCGACGAACTGGTTGACGAGCTTCGACCACGCCAGGAGCTTGTCGAGCTCTTCCTTCGCAGTGCCCGACGCGGCGGCGGCCACAGCCGCGAGGCGCGCGTTCGAGAGGGTGCTGTCCGACGCGACCCAGGCGCGCGTCGCGGCGAGCGCCGGCACGGCCACGCCGCTGCGCTTGACGCGGGGCATGTCGCGCAGGTGATCGACGGCCAAGAGGATGGCCTTGAAGCGGTTGCAGCCGCGGCTTTGCGAGTAGAGGTTTACGAAGTCCCAGGCCTCGTGCACCTGACGCGAGACGGCGGCCAGGCCGTACGCGCGCACGAGCGCGACGCTGAAGCAGTCGTTGTGCTTCACCTCCATCGAGTTGAAGGCGCACCCATCCGAGTCGATGCCGACGAAGAACTTCTTCGCGGGCTTGAACTGCTTGAGCCTGAGCTGAGGATCTTCGGCGGCCATGCGGTGCGTCCTCGTGGCGAGCGGACAAGACTCCGCGAGGTCAGGGCCTGGGTCAAGCCGCGCCGGCTCCGGCGTCGCGGGCGGGCGCGCCGCGGCGCCGCGACGACATTTGCGTCGCGGGGCGAACACTATAAAAAGGAGCGATGAAGATTCCCCGGCGTACCGGAGGCGCGGGCTGGCTCGTGGCGCTCGGCGCCCTCGCGCTCGTGGGCTGCGCGACGGCGCGCGTCTCGGCGGAGAGGCGGCCGGACGGCTCGGCGCACCTGCGCTGTCGGACGGCGCTGCCGGCCTGTCTCGTGGAGGCCGAGCGACTCTGCGAGGGCCGGCACTACATCGTGCTGCGCGCCCTCGACGAGCACGACCACCGCGGCTCCCAACTCTACGACGACGTGCGCACGAGCGAGGCCATCGTGCGGTGCGGCCCTCCGATGGCATGGCCGCCCGGGGTCGAACCGATGGCGCTGCCCGGCGAGCCCGGCGCAGCGCCGTCGCTGGCGCCCACGCCCATCCCTGAGCCCGGCGCGCCGCCCCGCGCGTGCGTGCCCGGCTCGACCCAGGCCTGCGTCGGCCCTGGCGGCTGCAAGGGCGGGCAAGCGTGCCTCGCGGCCGGCGTGGCCTTCGGCCTGTGCGACTGCGGCGTGGGCGCGGCGGCGGCGGCCCCCCCGTAGCGGTGCGCTTGTCCCCGCGCGACCCACGCAATACCGTTGTAATGCAATGGCATCGCGTCAGCTCGTGGTCCGGATTCCCGCCGAGCTTGCCGCCGATCTCGACCGTCACGCCGCGCAGACCCGACGAAGACGCTCCGAGATCCTCCGGAACGCTCTTCGCGCGTACCTCGGGAGCGCCTCGGCGCCCCGGCGCACGCACGCCGAGAACGTCGCTCACCTCATCGGGGCCCTCGAGACGCGCCGCCCCGCGCTCGCGGAGAACGCCCGACGTTACGTGCTGGAGTCGCTGCGCCGTGGCCGGTGAGCTCTTGCTCGACACGAGCGCCCTCGTGAGCCTCCTCGATCGGAGCCAGTCCCATCACAAAGCCTGCGCTTCTTTCTTCAAGCGCTGGATGAGACCCGTGTTGACGACCGAGGCGGTCCTCACCGAGTCCACCCACCTTCTCGGACGCGTCGAGGGAGGGGCGCTCGCGCCGTTGAGATTCGTCCTCGAAGGTGGCACCGTGCTCGTCCCGGGCTCGACGGAGGCTCTCGAACGGGCCGAGTCCACCATGCGCCGGTACCTCGACGTCGAGATCGACTACGCCGACGCGACCCTCGTCGTTCTCGCCGAGGACGCGGGGACGGAGCACGTTTTCACGCTGGATCGGCAGGACTTCAGCGCGCTGCGCTGGCGGGGGAAGAGGACCTTTCAGGTTCATCCTTGACGGACGAGGCGCGGGGCGAGGATTCTAGCGCCCCACGCCCCATGAAGATCGTCGACGCCAAGGTCATCGTTTGCAGCCCCGGCCGGAACTTCGTGACGCTCAAGATCACGACCGAGGACGGCATCCACGGTCTCGGCGACGCGACGCTCAACGGGCGCGAGCTGGCCGTCGTCGCGTACCTCGAGGAGCACATCATCCCCATGCTCATCGGACGGGACGCGCGGCGCATCGAGGACACCTGGCAGCTGCTGTACAAGGGCGCGTACTGGCGGCGCGGCCCCGTGACGATGACGTCGGTGAGCGCCGTCGACTGCGCGCTTTGGGACATCCAGGGCAAAGCACTCGGCGTGCCCGTGTACCAGCTCCTCGGCGGGCGCTCGCGCGACGACGTCATGGTCTACGGCCACGCCAACGGCACCGACATCGACGACGCCGTGAGGGCCGCGCAGCACTACGTCTCGCTCGGCTACAAGGCCGTGCGCGTCCAGTCGGGCGTTCCCGGGCTCAAGGGCGTGTACGGCATCGGCCGCGGCACGATGAGCTACGAGCCGGCTGAGCGCGGCAAGGTGCCCGAGTTCGAGTGGTCGAGCGAGCGTTACCTCAGCTTCGTGCCCCAGCTCTTCGCGCGCGTGCGCCGCGAGCTCGGCCCGGACGTGCACCTGCTTCACGACGTCCACCACCGTCTCACGCCCATCGAGGCGGCCCGGCTCGGCAAGGAGCTCGAGCCTCATCACCTGTTCTGGATGGAGGATCCGACGCCCGCCGAGCTGCAAGACGGCTTCCGCCTCATCCGCGAGCACACGACGACGCCCATCGCCGTCGGCGAGGTGTTCAACTCGATCCACGACTGCGAGGCATTGCTGCGCGGCCAGCTCATCGACTACATCCGGACGTCGGTCGTGCACGCGGGCGGGCTGTCGCACCTGCGCAAGATCGCGCACGTCGCCGAGCTCTACAACGTCAAGACGGGCGCGCACGGCGCCACCGACATGAGCCCCGTCTGCCTCGCGGCGTCGCTGCACTTCGACCTCGCGATCCACAACTTCGGCATCCAGGAGTACATGCGCCACAGCGACGACACGGACCGCGTGTTCCCGCACGCCTACTCGTTCAACGCCGGCGCGCTCTATCCGGGAGACAAGCCCGGGCTCGGCGTCGACATCGACGAGACGCTCGCCGCGCACTACCCGTACGAGCGCGCCTATCTGCCCGTCGCCCGCAAGCTCGACGGCACGGTGCACAGCTGGTGACGCGAGCCTTCCCCTCATGAACACCGCCGGCCCCGAGAGAGCCAAGAGGTAACGTATGCCCCTCGACATCAAGCCCAAAGCCGACTGCCGCTTCGACCTCGTGTCCCTGGGCGAGGTCATGCTCCGCCTCGATCCGGGCGATGGCCGCGTCACGACGGCGCGCAGCTTCCAGGCCTGGGAGGGCGGCGGCGAGTACAACGTCGCGCGCGGCCTGCGCCGCTGCTTCGGGCTCGACACGGCCGTCGTCACCGCCTTCGCCGACAACCCCATCGGCCGCCTCCTCCAGGACTTCATCTATCAGGGCGGCGTCGACCAGTCTTACGTCAAGTGGGTGAAGTACGACGGCATCGGGCGCAGCGTGCGCAACGGCCTCAACTTCACGGAGCGCGGCTTCGGCATCCGCGGCGCCGTCGGCTGCTCGGATCGAGGAAACACGGCGGCGAGCCAGCTCAGGCCCGGCGACGTCGACTGGGAGAAGCTCTTCGGCGAGGACGGCGTGCGCTGGCTGCACACGGGCGGCATCTTCGCGGCGCTGTCGGAGACGACGGCCGGCGTCGCCGAGGAGGCCATGAAGGCCGCCAAGAAGCACGGCACGATCGTGTCGTACGATCTCAACTACCGCGAGTCGCTCTGGAAGGGGATCGGCGGCAAGGAGCGCGCGCGCGCCGTCAACCGCGGCCTCGCCAAGCACGTCGACGTCATGCTCGGCAACGAGGAGGACTTCACGGCCTCGCTCGGCTTCGAGGTCGAGAACGCCGACGAGCACTTCTCGAAGATCGACATCGCCTCCTTCGGGCGCATGATCGAGAAGGCCATCGCGACCTACCCGAACTTCAGCGTCGTCGCGACGACGCTCCGCCACGCCAAGACGGCGACGGTCAACGATTGGAGCGCGATCTGTTACGCCGACGGCCAGCTCTACCAGTCGATGGCGCGCGACGACCTCGAGATCTTCGATCGCGTGGGTGGCGGCGACTCGTTCGCCTCCGGCCTCGTCTACGGTTTCCTCGCGGGCAAGGGTCCGCAGTGGGCCGTCGAGTGCGGCGCTGCGCACGGCGCCCTCGCCATGACGACGCCCGGCGACACGTCGATGGCGTCGCTCGCCGAGGTCGAGAAGGCCATGAAGGGCGGCGCTGCGCGCGTGGATCGCTGAAAGCCGTCGCAGCCCGGGCGCGCGCGACGTCGAACTGGTCGTTTTCTTGCGCTCTCGTGTCCGCGTGTTTCCATGGTCCAGGGAGCGCGATCATGGACATGAAGATCATTCGTCTTCCGTCGGGAGGCTTGGTCGAGAAGCTGGGGCGGGGCGTGCGTCTCACGACGCCCTGCGCCGGGGCGCTCGCGAGCGACAGCCGCACGCGCCTGGCGTGGCAGATGTTGACCGTCGAACAGGCCGAGCAGGCGCTGGGCTTTCGGCTGCAAGTCGTCGAGTGGACGCTCACCGCGGTGGGCGCGCGCACCGTCGCCTATCCGGACACCGAGGAAGTGTTCGAGCTCGACGCCGTGGGCGTGTAGGCGGGCCAGAGGCCGCGCTACGCGGCCAGCTCGGATTGGGCGGCCTGGCCGGTCGCGGCGCCGCTGCCGAGGCGCTTGAGGAAGCGCACGTGCGAGCGAAGCGCGTCGCGCATGCGCGGGTGCGACGAGTGCCGCACCCCGTGCGCACGGCAGGCGGCCTCGACGAGCGGCGAGATGCCCGGGTAGTGCAGGTGGCAAATCCGCGGGAAGAGGTGGTGCTCGATCTGGAAGTTCAGGCCGCCGAGGTACCAAGTCAGGAGCTGGTTGTCGCGCGCGAAGTCGACGGCCGTCTCGACCTGGTGCGTGAACCAGTCGCTCTCCATCTTGCGCGTGCCGGGCGCGGGCGCGGGGAAGTCGGCCTCTTGCACGCAGTGCGCGAGCTGGAAGACGGTCGCGAGCGTGAGCCCCAGGACGACGCCCGTGTAGAGGTACGTGGCGACGACGGGGAGGACGCCGTGGTGCAAGATCGGAATCACGAAGGCCAGGACGTAGAAGATGACCTTGCCCACCCAGAAGTAGACCTGCTCCCAGCCGCGCGGGCGCGCGTACGTCGTGTCGGCGACGCCGGGGTTCATCATCGTGCGAAAGTCGCCCGTGGTCTGCCACTCGATGGCGAGGAGCGCGTACAGGCCCCAGATGTAGATGTGCTGGAAGCGATGAAAGGGCCGGTGGGGATCGAGCGGCGACAGCCGGCCCGCGGGACCGACGTTGAAGTCGTCGTCGGAGCCGGTGACGTTGGGGAAGCTGTGATGGGCGATGTTGTGCTTGAAGTGCCAGAAGTAGGCGCACCCGCCCATGAGGTTGAGCGAGAGCGCCGCGGCCTTGTTGAGCCAGCCGCGCGGCGAGTAGGCGCCATGGTTGCCGTCGTGCATGACGCAGAAGCCCACGCCTGCCATCGCGAGGGCCAGCGAGGTGGCGAGCAGCACGGTTTGCCACCACGCGGTGGCGAGGAACACGAGCGCCAGGTACGACGCCGCGAGCCAAATGAAGATCGTCGCGGTCTTCAGCAACATCCGAGCGCAACCGCGACGTTGCATCCCGGTGGCATCGAAGTAGGCCGCGACCCGCGCTTCCACGTCGTCGCGAAAGGCGGTGCTGGCCGTGTAGGTGAGCGCCACGCGTGTCAGGATATCACCCGACAAGGCGAAGTACAGGTCCTCAATTTCTCTGATATGAATCGATGACCATGCAGGGCTACCGCAGTCGCACGTCGACACAGGGCAGGAACATGGCGGGCGCGCGCTCGCTCTGGCGCGCCACGGGCATGAAGGACGCCGACTTCGAGAAGCCCATCGTTGCCATCGCCAACAGCTTCACGCAGTTCGTGCCGGGGCACGTGCACCTGCACGACGTCGGGCAGCGCGTGAAGAAGGTCATCGACGCCTCGGGCGGGTGGGGCGTCGAGTTCAACACGATCGCGGTCGACGACGGCATCGCCATGGGCCACGGCGGCATGCTCTATTCGCTGCCGTCGCGCGACCTCATCGCCGACAGCGTCGAGTACATGGTGAACGCGCACTGCGCCGACGCGCTCGTCTGCATCTCGAACTGCGACAAGATCACGCCCGGCATGCTTATGGCGACGATGCGCCTCAACGTGCCGACGATCTTCGTGTCGGGCGGACCCATGGAGGCGGGCAAGATGGTCGGAACCCATTCTCGCGACGGCAAGCCGCTCGTGAGGAAGCTCGATCTCATCGACTCGATGATCGCCTCGTCGGACGCCAAGGTCTCGGACGCCGAGCTCGGCGAGATGGAGCGCTCGGCCTGCCCGACGTGCGGCTCGTGCTCGGGCATGTTCACGGCCAACAGCATGAACTGCCTCAACGAGGCGCTCGGCCTGGCGCTGCCCGGCAACGGCACGTTGCTCGCGACGCACGCGCGCCGCTGGGAGCTGTTCGAGGACGCCGCCAAGCGCATCGTCGCGCTCGCGAACCGCTGCTACGTCGAGGGCGACACGTCGGTGCTCCCGCGCAGCGTCGCGACGAAGGCGGCCTTCGAGAACGCCATGACGCTCGACATCGCCATGGGCGGCTCGACGAACACCGTGCTGCACATCCTCGCTATCGCGCATGAGGCCGACGTGGACTTCACGATGAAGGACATCGATCGCCTGTCGCGCCACGTGCCCAACATCTGCAAGGTGGCGCCCTCGTCGCACTACCACGTCGAGGACGTGCACCGCGCGGGCGGCATCTTCACGATCCTCGGCGAGCTCGATCGCGCCGGCCTCATCGCGCGCGACGCCGGCACGGTCCACCTCGGCACCATGGGCGCCGCCATCGACGCCAACGACCTGCACCGCGCGACGGCAACCACGGCGGCGCGCCAGCGCGCGCTCGCGGCGCCGGGCGGCGTTCCCACGCAGGTGGCTTTCTCGCAGGACAAGTACTTCAAGGAGCCCGACCTCGACGTCGAGGAGGGCTGCATCCGCGACGTCGCGCACGCCTACAGCGTGGACGGCGGTCTCGCCGTGCTGCACGGGAACATCGCGCTCGAGGGCTGCATCGTGAAGACGGCGGGCGTCGATCCCTCGGCGTTGAAGTTCGATGGCCTGGCGCGCGTCTTCAACTCGCAGGACGCCGCCTGCGACGCCATCATGGGGGACAAGATCGTCGCCGGCGACATCGTCGTCATCGTCTACGAGGGCCCCAAGGGCGGCCCCGGCATGCAGGAGATGCTCTACCCGACCTCGTTCCTCAAGGGGAAGGGCCTCGGCAAGGCCTGCGCGCTCGTCACCGACGGCCGCTTCTCGGGCGGCACCTCGGGCCTCAGCATCGGCCACGTCTCGCCCGAGGCGGGCGAGGGCGGCGCCATCGCCCTCGTCGAGGAGGGCGACAAGATCCAAATCGACATCCCCAACCGGCGGATCGACGTCGTCCTCGACGATGCGACACTCGCGGCGCGGCGACAGAAGATGGACGCGCGGGGCGCGACGGCCTGGAAGCCCAACCGCGACCGCACGGTCTCGCCCGCGCTGCAGGCGTATGCGGCCCTCACGACGAGCGCCGCCCGCGGGGCGGTCCGCGACGTTTCGCAGGTCGTCGCCAAGAACAAGCGCTAGGGGTCGGGACCGCCGAATCTTCGTCCCGCGCCCGGGGTGATTTTCAGAGGCCATGGCCTCGCCGGGCGCCCAGTTGAGGCGCCGCCGCGACCCATGATACAAATGGCGCCGCTCCGCGTACGTCAACCCTCGGGAGGTCGAACCTGATGCGCACCAGTAGCTTAGCTCTCGTCTCCGTCTTCGTTCTCGCTTTCACCGCCGGCGTGCTCCATGGCTGCGGAGGGTCATCGGGCGCCAAGCCGACGCCCACGTGCGTGCGCAACAGCGAGTGCATGGGGAACCTCGTCTGCGCCCTCGGATTTTGCGTGCAGCAGTGCACATCCTCGAAGGACTGCAGCAACAGCGAGCTTTGCATCAAGAGCGACAACGGCAACGCCTGCCGCGCGCCCGAGGTCGCCGCCCTCTGTGTCATGAACAGCGACTGCACGAAGTTCTGCAACTCGATGGGCGACGGCGCAGCAGACGGCGGCGGTTCGGCGACCGACGGCGGCGCCGGGGGCGTCTGTCCGATCATCTGCGGGCGCGATCGGTCGTGCCGCACGGAGTGTGTGGCGGACGTCGATTGTCCCGGCGGCAATCTGCCCGACGGCACCCAGGGCAAGCAGAAGTGCACGACGAGCGGCGCCTGCATCGATCCCGTCGTCGACTTCAAGATCTATGATCCGCAGACGAACGACTTCAAGGCCTCGGTCTCGGGTTCGGGCGGGACGCCCGCCGGAGCAGCGGGCGCGACGGGCACGGCCGGCGGCGGTGCGGGCACGGCCGGTGGCGGCGCGGGCGCGACTGGCACGGCCGGCTCAGGCACCGACGGGAGCGCGGGCACGTCGGGCGTGGCCGGCGACGACGGCGCGGCGGGCACGACGGGCGCCGCGGGCAGCGACGCCGGCACGACGAACCCAGACGCCCCCGAGGCCGTCGACATGACGACCGTGACGCCGAACAAGTCGGTCCACCAAGGCCAGTCGGCCGTCACGATCACGATCACGAAGGCCGCCGGCGGCTTGTCGAACGCGTCGGTCGTCAGTCTCGGCGCGATCGACAAGTCGAAGGCCGTCGTTCAGAGCAGCAGCACGGACACGAGCCTCGTCATCAAGGTGACGGTCCCGCACGGCGCGGCTCTCGGCATGCAGACCCTCATCGTGTCGACGAAGGGCGGCGTCGTCACGGCTACGAACGTTATCGAGGTCACCGCCATCACGGCCAGCCCCATGGGGAGCGACGCCAACGCGGGCTCGGCCGCGTCGCCGTTCCGCAGCTTCGGACAGGCGCTTCTCGTCGCCGACGTGGGTGACACGATCCACCTGGTGGACGGGACCTACTCGTCCGCGACGGCGGCCATGGGTGGCTCCGACGAGAAGTGGAACACGCCGATTCCCAGCAACCTCACGATCATGGGCGACACGGTCGCGGGGACGATCCTCGACGGCGCCGGCGTCTCGGGCGCCGACGGCATCGATTCACCAGCCATGCTCAGCGTTCAGAACGTGACGCTCAAGCACTTCCGGTACGGCGTGAACGTCAATCAGCCGAACACGATGCTCACGTTGCAGCACGTGGTCGTGAGCTCGAGCACGTCGTACGGCCTTTACATCGATACGCCGGCCATCGGCTCGACCGTCTCGCTGAGCGGCACCGACTCGCTCATCGACCAGCAGGCGCAGCAGTACGGCATTTATATCAATGGGAACCAGACCGCCACGAACGCGAAGATCACGCTCAACATCACCGACGCGACGGTTCAGGCCGGCTACGTCGTCCTCACGATGTATTACACCTCGGGGACGACCGTCAACGTGACGAACGCCACTTTGAAGGATCTCGGCACCTCTGGCGCGCTCTCTATCTCGCAGACCAACAACGTGATCGGAAACACCATTACGCTCAAGAACACGACCGTCATCGGCGCGATCAACCTCAACGACAAGACGGCGACGCTCACGACGATGGGCGGATCGATGACGGAGAAGTCCGGCTCCATCCTGAACCTCTCGGCCGCGGCCGCCGTCAACTTCAGCGGCACGACCTTCACGATGACGGACACGTCCAACGCGATCAACATCAACGGCGCCAACACCTCGATGACGATGACGAACTGCAAGGTCATCGGCGGGGGCGCTGGCATCGCCCAGCAGGGCGCGGGCAGCGCGGTCAAGCTGAGGGGCACCGAGATCTTGTCCCCCAACTACTATGCCTACTATATGTCGGGCGGCACCCTCGACCTCGGCACGGCCGCCGATGCCGGCATGAACGGCTTGGGACTGCCGATCTCGCCGTCTTATTACTCGCTGAACGTGGCCTCCACGGGCTGCACCATCACGAGCAGCTCGACGAGCTTCGGCGATCACCTCGACGCGCAGAACAATGTCATCCAAGGTGTCACTCCGAGCGCGGGCGTCGTTCCTGGAGCGGCAACGCGGGCCCCGCAGATCTACAGCATCGCCGCCGGCTCCCAGATCACGTTCTTCTAGCGTAACCGGGAGACCCCCCGGCTCTGCCGGCTCTGCCGGGGGATTCGTTAGTCGTCTTACGAGGGACTGGCGATCGGGGCCCCGATCGCCGCACAATGTAGCTATGTCCGACGACGCGCCGCAGACCGCCTCCACGATGTTGGGGCCTGGCGCGCCGGCCGCCGTGGCGGGCGATCTGCCGCCCGGTTACGTCGTGGGCGAGTACCGCATCGACAAGGTGCTCGGCCGGGGCGGGATGGGCACGGTCTACGCGGGCGTGCAGCCCGTCATCGAGAAGCAGGTCGCCATCAAGCTGCTGAACGCGCAGTTCTCGGCGGACGTGAACCTCGTGCGCCGCTTCGTCGACGAGGCGCGCGCCGTCAACCGCATCCGCCACGCCAACATCATCGACATCTTCTCGTTCGGTCAGCTCCCGCCTCCCGACGGCCGGCAGTACTTCGTCATGGAGTACCTCGAGGGAACCACGCTCGCCGAGCGCATGCAGCGGGGCGATCTGTCGGGCGACGACATGCCCTCGTTCCTCACGCAGATCTGCGACGCGCTCGACGCCGCGCACGGCGAGAACATCGTCCACCGCGACCTCAAGCCCGAGAACGTGTGGATCGTGACGCCCAAGCGCGGCAAGCCGTTCGTCAAGCTGCTCGACTTCGGCATCGCGAAGCTGCTCTCGTCGGGAGAGCGCTCGACGACCCAGACCGGCATGGTCATGGGCACGCCGCACTACATGTCGCCCGAGCAGTGCCACGGCAAGGCCGTCGACCATCGCACGGACATCTACGCCATGGGCGTCATGCTCTACCAGCTCTACTCGGGGCGCCTGCCGTTCCAGGGCGAGACCTTCGCCGAGATCCTCGCCAAGCAGATCGTCGACACGCCGGAGCCGCCCTCGAAGCACGCGCAGATCCCGCCCGAGCTCGACAAGGTCATCATGCGCTGCCTGTCGAAGGATCCGGCGGGGCGCCCCCAGTCGGCCAAAGAGCTGGGGCAGACGCTGGCGTCGATCCTCGCTGGAGCCGCCGCGCGCGTGCAGCGCGCCGCCGGCCAGCCGACTTCGGCGACGACGCTGTCGGCGAGCGCCGTCGAAGTGCGCCGCCGCGCGCTCGAGACCGAGGTCGCCGCGAAGAAGGGCGGCAAGCGCGTCGTCGTCGGGGCCGCGCTGGCGGCCGTCGCGGTCGGCGCCATCGTCGTCGCGTCGCTCGCGGGCCGT
>DATKFB010000183.1:0-8688 GCA_035544435.1 Polyangia bacterium | reverse complement strand
GACCGGTGCGGCGCCGGTGACCATCGCCACGGCTGTCGGCGACTTCAAGGAGGCGGGGCCGACGGGCGTCTTGTTCCGCGTGAGCGTCGCGCAAGGCGTCGGTAACCTCATGCTCGTGCCCGATCGCGACATGCCGGCCACGGTGTCGATGGTCGACAAGGCCGTGGTCTTCGTTTTCGGGGTCACGAAGGACGGCAAGAACGCCTCCTACGCGAAGAGGCTCCAATTTCTTGACGCCGCGCAGACCATTCCGGTGTTCGACCTCTACGTGAACAGCGGCGGTGGGCCGACGCCCTGTGCTCTCGCGTCCTCGCCGCTCGCGGTGCTGCCGCCGAACTTCTTCGGGGGAGACGGCCTGGTGGTTTGGGGACGGCTCAATTCCACCACGCAGGAGGTCGAGGGCGTCTCGACGGCCCTCTCTGGCTGCACCACGATCAAGTTTGCGAGCGACGTCTTCGGATGGACGCCCATCGGCGACGAGGGCCTCGTGTACCTCGACACGCTCTCCGCGGACCCCGCCGTCAACGAGGCGACGTTGCGCTACGCGAAGCTGGAAAACGGAGCGCTCCCGGCGCAAGGCACGGTCGTCCAGGCACGCGCGGGGCTCTCCTACGCCACGTTGCTGCCGACGTTGTCGGCCGTCGTCTACACGATCACGTCCAACACCTCGGCAGACGGGCTCTACATCAACTCGACGCTGCCCTTCACGACGTCGATCCCCCAGCCCCCGGATGGCGGGACCGACACGACCGGGGCAGGCGACGGTGGCGACACGGCTGTGCCCGAGGCGGGCGGCGACACGGCTGCGACCGGCGACACCGAGAGCATCGACGCCGCGCCCGACGGCGGCTGACCAGCGGTCGTCGCGCGGCCCTCTGGCCGTTGGCGTGCCCGCTGTGGTCTCGGTAACTCGTGAGATTTCGGTAGGTTAGGGCCGTGGTGTATCGCGAGGCCCGACCGTCCGATATGATCGAAAGAAGTGTCTCGTCGTTCGCTCGCGCCCCTAGGGGGACTGTTCGTGCTGCTTCTGCCCACGCTGGGCGGGGGCGGGGAGAGCGATGCCTCTCAGCCGCGGCGTCTGCGCGCCGAGGGCGCGGCCAAGTTCGAGCTCGGCGAGGCGGCGGCCCGGGCCCCGGAGGAGCCGGTGTCGCTTTGGTCGCCCGGTCACGGTCCGCACACGAAGTTCCAGCCCGCGTCGGGACCGCGCGAGCTCCTGCTCTCGTTCGATGACGGGCCCGACCTGAAGGGCACGCCGCTCATCCTCGAGGAGCTCGATCGCCGCGGGCTCAAAGCCGTCTTCTTCGTGACAGGCTGGCGCTTCGCGGGTCAGCGGCCCGAGGACCTCGCGCGCCGCGACCTCGTCCGGAAGATCGCCGCCCATGGTCACCTGGTCGCCAACCACACCTTCACGCACCATGATCTTTGTCGGAACCCGGATGAGAGAGATGCCGAGATCGACAGCAATGCGGCGCTCATCGAGGCCACGACGGGCATCAAGCCACTCCTGTTTCGGGCCCCGTACGGCGGCTTCTGCCCCTCGCTCGAGGCCGCGCTCACGGCGCGCGAGGTGCCCGACGTCGGCTGGAACCTCGATCCGCAAGACTGGAAGAACCATCGCGAGGAAGACGTCTTCAACTACCTCGTGGGGAAGGTCTCGCGCATGCACGGCCGCGGCATCCTGTTGCTACACGACACGCACCTCGCGTCCGTGCGCGCGCTGCCGCATTTTCTCGATTGGCTCGCGCGCGAGAACGCGCGCGCCGTCGACGAGGGCAAGCCTCCCGTGACGATCATCGACTACGGCGTCCTCGTTCCGCGCCGCCCCGTGGCCGCGAGCGGCGTCGAGCGCGTCGTGGGCGATCTCGTGGCCGACGTGGGCGCCCCTTTGGCGCGCCTGTGGCGCTGATTCCACCGGCCGGCCCGCCCTTCGTCCTGCGCGACGTCGCGCCGGACGACCTCCCCGACCTCCACGAGACGGCGATCCACCTCGACTCGGTCAACCTGCCGAATGATCGGGAAGCGCTCGCGCGCATCATCGACCGTTCAGTACAGTCGTTCTCGGGACAGTTGCCCAAGGCCGACCGCTGCTTCGTCTTCGTCGTGCGCGACGAGGCGCGCGGGCGCGTCGTCGGCACGTCGATGATCTTCGCGCAGCACGGTTCGCGTCGGTCGCCCCACGTCTACTTCGACGTCATCGAGGAGGAGCGCTACAGCGAGACGCTCGATCGCCACTTCTCGCATCGAATCCTCCGCATCGGCTACAACTACAAGGGCCTCACCGAGATCGGCGGCCTCGTGCTGCGGCCGGAGTACCGGGGCCATGCGCAGCAGCTCGGGCGCCTGCTCGCGTACACGCGCTTCCTCTACATGGGCCTGCACCGCGAGGTCTTCTGCGACGAGGTCGTCTCCGAGCTCATGCCGCCGCTCGAGCCGGACGGCACGAGCCTGCTGTGGGAGTCGCTCGGGCGCCGCTTCACGGGCCTGACGTACCAGGAGGCCGACGCGCTCTCGCGGCAAAACAAGGAGTTCATCCGCGCGCTCTTCCCACAGGATCCGCTCTACGCGACGCTCTTGCCGCCCGCCGTCCAGGCGCTCATCGGAGAGGTCGGGCCCGAGACCAAGGGCGTCGAGCGCATGCTGCGAGCGATCGGCTTCGAGTACGCGCAACGCATCGATCCCTTCGACGGCGGCCCTCACTTCCACGCGCGCACCGACAACATCAGCCTCGTGCGAGACGTCCGCCTCGCTCGCGTCTCGCTCGCGCCGGCGCTCACGCCTGGAGGCGCGCAGTCGTTCCTCGTGGCGCGGCAGGGCGCGGAGGCTCCGTTCTTCCTCGCGGCGCGCGTCGACGCGCCGCCGCCCACCAACGGTGCTACGCTGTCGCTGTCCGTCGAGGTCGCGGCGGCGCTGAAGCTGGCGCCCGGCGACGAGACGGCCGTCCTTCCGCTGCCCGCGCGAGCCTGAATCCTCGATGCCCTCCACGATCCTCATCGTCGATGACGAGAAGAACATCCGCCGCACCGTGCGCATCGTGCTCGAGGGCGAGGGCTTCACCGTCGAGGAGGCCTCGAGCGGGGAGGAGGCCCTCGCGCGTCTGCCCGACGTCGGCGCTGACGTCATGCTCCTCGACGTTCAGCTGCCCGGCATCTCGGGCCTCGA
Source organism: Polyangia bacterium (assembly GCA_035544435.1). GTDB lineage: Bacteria > Myxococcota_A > Polyangia > Fen-1088 > Fen-1088 > DASZFV01. Next base: position 5,529 of record DATKFB010000183.1, on the reverse strand, counting down.
GACCATCGAACGCGTCTCCAAATTGAAGGCGCCCGATCCGCTGCCGACGGTGATCATGATCTCCGGCCACGCGACGCTCGCGGACGCCGTGCGCGCCGTCAAGGCCGGGGCCTACGACCTCATCGAGAAGCCGCTCGATCGCGAGCGCCTCATGGTGGCGCTGCGAAACGCCCTCGAGCGCCGCGGGCTCGCGCGCGAGGTGGCGGGCTTGCGCGCGCTCAGCGACGAACGCTCCGAGATGGTCGGGCGCAGCGCGCCCATGGCCGCGCTCCACGCGCAAATCGCGAAGGTCGCGCCCACGCGCACGCGCGTCCTCATCACGGGCGAGTCGGGCACGGGCAAGGAACTTGTCGCTCGCGCGGTGCACCGCGCGAGCGCCCTCGCGGACAAGCCCTTCATCAAGGTCAACTGCGCCGCCATCCCGCCGGAGCTCATCGAGTCGGAGCTGTTCGGGCACGAGCGCGGCGCCTTCACGGGCGCGACGGCGCGCAAGCGCGGTCTGTTCGAGATGGCGGACGGGGGCACGATCTTCCTCGACGAGATCGGCGACATGATCGCGTCCGCACAAGCAAAGGTCCTGCGCGTGCTGCAGTCGGGGGAGTTCACGCGCGTGGGCGGCGAGCAGACGCTCAAGATCGACGTGCGCGTCGTCGCGGCGACGAACCGCGATCTGCAGGCGGCGGTCGCGGCGGGCACGTTCCGTGAGGATCTCTACTTTCGTCTCGCCGTCGTGCCGCTGCGGGCGCCGCCGCTGCGCGACCGGGCCGACGACGTGCCGCTGCTCTGCGCGACGTTCATCGAGCAGGCCTGCCGCGAGAACGGCATGAAGCACAAGGCGATCTCCGACGAGGCGGTCGCCGTGCTGGCGACCTACCCGTGGCCGGGCAACGTGCGCGAGCTGCGCAACGTCATCGAGCGGCTCGTCATCCTCTCGGACGAGAGCATTGGCATGGGCGATCTGCCCGAGGAGATCGTCGACGAGGCGGCGCGCGCGCGGCGCGAGGCGGCGTCGGCCTCTTCGGGCCACCCCGTGCTGCCACGGCTCGAGCTGCCGCCCGAGGCGCGGGCGCTGCCGCTGCGCGAGTTCCGCGACCACATGGAGCGCGAGTACATCCGCCTCAAGCTCGACGAGAACGGCTGGAACATCTCGCGCACGGCGAACCTGCTCGGCATCGAACGCACGAATCTGCACAAGAAGATGCGCGCACTCGGCCTTGGGCGCGAAGCGGCCGCCGGCGGCAACGGCTCGGCGGGAGGCAATGGGCCGGCGACGCCCGAAGGGTCGGCGGGCCAGAACGGTCCGAGCGAGCCGTGATCCGACTCGCGGGCACGCTCGGATTCCTGGGCGTCGCGCTCGGCGCCTTCGGGGCGCACGGCCTCCGCGACCGACTCGCCCCGGGGATGCTCGACGTCTACAAGACGGGCGTCCTCTACCACCTCCTCCATGCCGTCGCGCTGCTCGCCGTGGCCCTGGGCGCCGAACGGGTCGCGCGCCCGCGCGCCGTGGCCGCCCTCTGGGCCGCGGGCATAGTGGTTTTCTCGGGCAGCCTCTATGCGCTCGCCCTCACGAGCGTCACGACGCTCGGCGCGGTCGCGCCCATCGGTGGCCTCCTGCTCATGGCCGGCTGGGTCACGCTCGCGATCAATCGCTAGAGCTAGATCGCCGCTCGCGCCGCGGCCGCCCCGTTCCGAGCCCCGTCAGGGTCTCTGCCTCGACATCATCTTCGTGAGCTTCACGTGGCCCGACTTGAGCTCGGCCTTCGTGAGAGCGCCGTTGGAATCGACGTCCATCTTCTCGAACATGGCTCGGGCGGCGGCGGCGTGCTCGTCGGCCGTGAGGACGCCGTCGTTGTTCGTGTCCATCATCTTGAACTTGTCGGCGGCAGACATCTCGAGGTTGGCGCTGGCCTTGTCTTCCCTGCCGATGAGCCTGTTGTCGCGCCTCTCGAAGGCGGCCTCCATCTCGGACGGCGTGACCGTCCCGTCGCCGTTCGTGTCCATCTTCGCGAACTTCTCTTTCGCGTATTCCGCGTGCTCGTCTGCGCAGATCTTGACGTCGCCGTTCCGGTCCATCTTCTGAAACTCGGCGTCGAGGTCCTCGTGCGCGCGCGCGTTGTGCGTCGAAGCCAGGAGAAGCCTCGCCACGATCCCGAGGGCGCCAAGCCCGAGTGTGAACGTGCCATGAGTCATGTTCCGTGCTCCTCCTAGGTCCACCCGAATGAATAGGTACGCCGCGCCGCCCGGCCAAGGCCCCCGGGCGATTTTGCCGGGCCGCGCGTGCGCTAACGGCGCAGCGTCAGCCAGAGCGTCGCGACGCCGGCGGCCAGGAGCATCGTCACGAGACCCACGCCCGTGAACAGCTTGCGCTGATCATAGTGGGCGGCGGCGCGCTCGAGGGCGACCAGCTCGCGCGTGCGGTCGATGATCGTCTCCTGCAGACGGTCGATGCGCTGGAACACCGAGAGCAGCGACGAGACGGCGGGGCGGGCTTGCAGCGCGGCGCGGCCGAGCTGCTCGGTGAGCTCGACGCCTTCGCGCTCGGCCGTCGCGCGTTCGCGCACATGGCTCGCGACGCTGGCGGCCATGGCGGCGGCCGTTTGACGGCGCGACGCGATGGCCTCGTCGAGCTTCGAGCGGGTCGCGCCCGCCGCGTCGCGAAGCTCCGCGGACTTGTCCCGCAGGTCGGCGAGCTGCTTGTCGAGGCGCGCGGTCTGCTCCTCGAGGGGCCGCGACTCTGCCGCGAGGCCGTCGCATTCGTGCTGGAGGTGCGCGACGCGCGCCTCGCCGCCCGGCGTGACCGCGGCGGTCTCGGCCTCGCGCTCGAAGCGCGCGCGTTCGTCGCGCACGCGCCGCAGACGCGCGAGCGCCGTCGCTTGTTCAGTCGTGGCGGCGCGCAGGAGCTCGTCCGCGTGGCGGCTCGCGCCGTCGGCGGCCTTCCACTCGGCCTCGAGCGCTGTCTCGCGCTCGGCGAGCCGCCCTTCCTCGACGACCCTCTGGTGCTCGGACGCCGCGAGATCTGCGATGGCGCCCTCGCGCCGCGCCTCGGCGCGTCCGATCGCCTCGAGCAGCCCGGTGAGGTCCGGGTGCTGGACGCCCTCGCGCAGCACGGTCGCGCCGAGATCGCGGACGGCGCCCGCGAGCAACTTCTCGGCGCCGTCGCGCTCTTCCTCGAGGCGCTTGCGCCGCTCCCCCGCGGCGATCTTGCCGCGCATGAAGACGTAGATGTACGCGATGGACTGACCGGCCCAGATGATTCGCGACGTCGACGCGGCGCCGCCCGCGCGCGTGATCGACCCGGGCGTCATGGCGACCGTTCGCGGGCCCGTGACGCCGCTGGCGGGGGTCGCGAGCATCGTGCGTGAGATGGCGGCCGCGGGCGACAGCGCGGCCATCTGCCCGCGCATCGAGCCGCGGAGCTCGGGCAAGAGCGTTGCGCCAGCGCGGCGCTTCCCGCACTGAGAGCAGTACGCGAGGTGATCGGCATTCGGGTGGGAACAATGCCGACACACGTGCATGGCGGTGGTCAGTCTAGCGCAATCGTGCTACCGATTTGTCATGAACGCTGCCGCGAAGACCAGCTGCCAGATCATCGAAAAGACGCTTGGGAAGAGCCCGGCGTTCAAGAAGATCGACGAGGGCCTCTTCGTCGTCAAACAGGGGTCGTCTATCGTCATGATCAACGTCCTCGCGTGGAACGCAGACCGCGCCGTCGTTCGCTGCGTCGCACAGCTCGTCAAGGGCGTCACGATGGAGGTGCCGCTCGCTCTGCAGCTCCTCGAGATGAACGCGCTCATGCGCTTCGGAGCCTTCGCCTACGTCCCCGCGGGAGACGTTGTCATCTTCTCACACACGCTGCTGGGCGGCGAGACGCTCGACCCAGTGGAGCTCACCACGACGATTCGCGACGTCGCCATCATCGCGGACGAGTACGACGACCGCATCGCGGCGCGCTACGGCGGCCAGACGATGCAGGATCTCCTCGAGGAGAGCGTCATCGATCACTTCCGCACGGCGCCGGGCAAGAAGGATCACTTCAAGTCCTGAGCGGACGCGACCGTGAAGAAATCGCGCGCGCACAGGGCGCGTCGTCCCGATCTCCACATCGAGACGCTCGCCATCCACGCTGGCCAGCCCGCCGAGCCACGGACGGGGGCCGTCATGACGCCCATCTTCCTCACGTCGACCTACGCGCAGCGCGGTCCCGGCGAGCACACCGGCTTCGAGTACTCGCGCACGCAGAACCCGACGCGCTTCGCCCTCGAGGCGAACCTCGCGGCGCTCGAGGGCGGCGGCTGGGGACTGGCGTTCAACGCCGGCCTCGCCGCATCCACGGCAGTCATGTCCCTCCTCTCCGCGGGAGATCACGTCGTCGCGGGTGACGATCTTTACGGCGGCTCGTTCCGTCTCTTCGACAAGGTCTTCCGCCGTCTCGGGCTGACTTTCTCGTACGTCGACGCGCGGGACGCGCGCGCCGTCGCCGCCGCCATCGGCCCCCGCACGCGCCTCGCCTGGGTCGAGACGCCCACGAACCCGCTCTTGCGCCTCTTCGACGTCGCGGCCATCGCGCGGGCCTGTCGCGCGCGCGGCGTCCTCGTCGCCGTCGACAACACCTTCATGACGCCTTACTTCCAGCGCCCGCTCGACCTCGGCGCCGACCTCGTCGTTCACTCGACGACGAAGTACCTCAACGGCCACTCGGATGTCGTTGGCGGCGCCGTCGTCGGCACGGACCCGGCGCTGCGCGAGCGCCTCGCGTTCCTCCAAAACGCCATGGGTGGCAGCCAGCCCGCCTTCGACAGCTTCCTCGTCATGCGCGGCACGAAGACGCTGCCCGTGCGCATGGAGCGCCACCAAGAGAACGCGCTCGCCGTCGCGCGCTGGCTCGAGGCGCGCTACGAGGTCGATCGCGTGTTCTACCCGGGCCTGCGCTCACACCCCCAGCACGCCCTCGCGCGCCGCCAGATGTCCGGCTTCGGCGGCATGGTGAGCTTCGTGCTGCGCGACGCGCGGCGCAGCCCCACGCTGGCCCGCGCCCGCACTTTTCTCAAGAGCTTGCGCGTCTTCACCTGCGCCGAGTCCCTGGGCGGCGTCGAATCGCTCGCCGAGCACCCGGCGATCATGACCCACGCCTCGATCCCCGCCGACCGCCGCCGCGCCCTCGGCATCAGCGACGGCCTCATCCGCCTCTCCGTTGGCATCGAGCACGTCGACGACCTGATCGCCGACCTCGAACAAGCTCTCAAAGCCTGAACGACGGCTTGGTTGAGAGCTGGCGCGATCAGTCGGGACATGGCCTGGATGCGTATCAGGACTCGCCGCTGGGGCGACCATCTCCGCTTACTGCAGCGCTCGTCGGCCAGCCGGTCCTTAGATTTTCCAACAATGAGATACTGAAGATGTGTCCATCAATGGTCTGAGGCGACCGACGCGCCGGGCGGCCGAGATGGGGCGAAGACGCAATGTCGGCGGGCTGCCGACCTCGGGTCGGCGGCCGTGAGCGGTCAGGCCAGAAGGCGCTGAGCGTGCTGG
>DATKFB010000182.1:0-4374 GCA_035544435.1 Polyangia bacterium | reverse complement strand
CCGACGTCAACGCCCTGATCCGCGAGCTCGAGCTCGTCGTGCGTGGCCTCATGCGCGACGACGTTTCGCTCCAGCTCGCGCTCGACGACCGCGTCGCGCGCGTCAAGGCCGATCCGACGCAGCTGCAGCAAGCGCTCGTCAACCTCGTCGTCAACGCGCGGGAGGCCATGCCCGCGGAGGGCAGACTGCGCCTCACGACGAGCAACGTCGACCTCGAGGCGGCGAATCTGCCCCCGGGCGTCGAGGCCAACGCCGGTCCCTACGTCCGCATCACCGTCGAGGACAACGGCCTGGGCATGAGCCGTGAGGTCGCGTCTCGGGCCTTCGAGCCCTTCTTCACAACGAAGGAGTCGACCGGGGCGTCCGGGCTCGGCCTGTCGACGGTGTACGGGATCGTCGCGCAGAGTGGCGGCTTCGTGCGCGTCCAGTCGGCGCCCGGTCGGGGCACGATCGTGCAGGTGCTGCTGCCCGCCGTCGAAGAGCCGCGCGAGCGCGTGGCCGCGGCGGCCTCCGCTTCACCGACCACGATCTTGCTCGTCGAGGACGAGGAGGCTGTGCGGCAGCTCGTGCGCCGCATCCTCGAGAGCCACGGCTACAAGGTGCTGCTCGCGCGCCACGGCGGCGAGGCCCTCGAGCTCATCCACCAGGTCGACCTGCCGATCCAGCTCCTCCTCACCGACGCCGTCATGCCCGTGTTGAGTGGACCCGAGCTGCTCCGGCGCGCAATCGCGCTGCGCCCCCAGATGAAGCTCGCCATCATGTCGGGCTACACGGATCGTCCGGCCGTTACGGGCGTGCCCTTCATCGGCAAGCCGTTCACGCCCGCCGAGCTCGAGCGCCGCGTGCGTGAGATCCTCGACGCGCCGCCGATGGCGACGCACCCACCGGCGAAATGACCGAGGGCCCTTCCACGGAGCCCGCGCGGGTGCGCGAGCTCATCGTGCGGCTCAGCCTCGCGCCCCACCCGGAGCGCGGCTACTACGTCGAGACCTACCGTTCGCCGCTCGCGCTCGCGGGCTTGCCGCACGGCGCGCCGCGCGCCGCGAGCACGGCGATCTATTTTCTCGTGACGCGGACGGAGCCGACGACGTTCCTCCACCGGCTGCGCTCCGACGAGTTGTTTCACCTGTACGAGGGTGGCCCGCTCGACGTGCTGCTCCTGCGCGACGGCGGGCCGGGTGAGGTGGCGCGGCTCGGGCGCGACGTCGCGGCGGGCGAGCGGCCGCAGCTCGTCATCCCCGCGGGCACCTGGTTCGCCGTGGAGCTCGCGCCGGAGGCGCCGCACTGTCTCTTCGGCTGCACGGTCGCGCCGGGCTTCGACTTCGCCGACTTCGAGCTCGCCCGAGGGCCCGAGCTCGCGGCGCGCTTTCCGGCTCACGCCGCGCGAATCGCGCGCATGACGCGGCCGTAGCCGCGACGGCCGCGGCCCTCAGTCGCGCCGGCGGCCGCCGAAGATCCGGAGCAGCATGAGGAAGAGGTTGATGAAGTCGAGGTACAGCATGAGAGCGCCCTGGAGCGCGGCCTTGCGGCCCTGGTCACCCGAGACGTCCGTCATGGCGGCGAGCTGCTTGAGCTTGGCCGTGTCGTACGCGGCGAGGCCCGTGAAGACGATCACACCCATGAAGGTCGTCAGCCAGTAGATGGCGGGGCTGCCGAGAAAGAGGTTCACGATCGACGCCAGCACGAGGCCGATGAGACCCATGAAGAGGAAGCTGCCCATCCCGTCGAGGTTGCGCTTCGTGAGGTACCCGTAGGCGGATAAGCCCGCGAAGGCGCCCGCCGTCACGAAGAACGTGCCCGCGATCGACGCGCGCGTGTAGACGAGGAAGATCGTCGAGAACGTCACGCCCGACAGCGCCGCGTAGGCGAAGAACATGAAAGCCGCCGTGCCGGCGCTCACGCGCGTCAGCAGCCCCGAAAAGGCGATCACCATGACGAGCTGCGCAATGACGAGCAGCATCATCACGCCGCGGTTCATCACGAAGAGCTCGAGCGCGGCCGGGCTCGAGGCGACGAGCAGGGCCACGACGCCGGTGACGGCCAAGCCCAGCGCCATGATTCGGTAGACGCGTCTCAGAAAGCCGTTCGCGACCTCCGCCGAGACGCTCGCGCCGCCAGCCCTGGCACCCCCGAAGGCGCCGAATCCGCTCCCGACGTTCACCCGTTCATTGTCTCTCGCGACCCATGCCATGCAGGTCATTTAGCACGGGGAGTAGGCTCGCGCACGCGGTCGCGAGGCTTCGCGGTGAGCCCGTCCGGCCGCCCATCAGGTCGTGCCGGGGAGATTACCGCGCGTATGGTAACGTCGGCGGCCGTTTGACGACGGCTCGCATGATCTCCGCGCGGGAAGCACTACAACGTCTCCAGGAAGGGAACATCCGCTTCACGCTCGACGTGCGTGGGCCTGACGCGTTCCTGACCCAGAGCCGGCGCGAGGAGCTCAAGAACAACCAGGAGCCCTTCGCGATCATCCTCGGCTGCGCGGACTCGCGCGTTCCGGCCGAGATCGTCTTCGATCAGGGTTTGGGCGATCTTTTCGTTATCCGCATCGCCGGCAACATCGTGGCGCCGTCCGGCATCGGTAGCGTCGAGTTCGCGGCGTCGCGCTTCGGCACGCGTCTCGTCGTCGTGCTCGGGCACTCGCGCTGCGGCGCGATCCTCGCGACGCTCGAGGAGCTGCGCCGCCCCACGGAGAACCAGTCGCGCAACCTGCGCTCGATCGTCGATCGCGTGCGGCCTTCGGTCGAGGGCCTGCTCGCCGCCGATCCGCGGCCGGACCTCGACGCCGTCGTCAAGGAAGCCGTGCGCGCCAACATCCGCGCGTCGGTGCGGAACCTGCGCAAAGGCTCGGAGATCCTCGAGCAGCTCGTCCAAGACGGCAGCCTGACGATCGTGGGCGCCGAGTACTCGCTCGAGACCGGCGTCGTCGAGTTCCTCGACGGCGCCCTCGACGCGAGCTGATCAGCGCGGCGCCTCGAGCGCACGCGCCGCTTCGCGGAACGTCTCGACGGCGGGCGTCGGGCGGCGCGTGAGCGCGGGGTCGTGCGCGAAGTCGATCGTGAAGAGGCCGAAGCGCCCCTCGTAGCCGTGCGACCACTCGAAGTTGTCGATGAGCGACCAATGAAGGTAGCCGATGACGTTCACGCCCTCGCGCCGCGCGCGATCCACGGCATAGATGTGGGCGCGCAAGAAATCGGGGCGGAGGTCACCCCGCGCGTCCGCGACGCCGTTCTCGGTCACGAAGAGGGGCCAGGGCGACGTCCCGTAGCGTTTGAGCACGCGGTAAAGGCCCTCGGGATAGAGCTCCCAGCCCATGTCGCTCGTCGGGCGGTCGGGCGCCGTCGTGGGCTCGTAGTGCTTGGCGCCGAAGAGGTGGCCCACGGTGAGCTCGCGCGTGTAGTAGTTGAGACCCAGAAAATCGAAGCTGCCGACGAGCGCCGGAAAGGGCTCGTCGATCTCGAGCACGCGCGGCAGCTTGGCGTGCACGCGCCCGCGCGCGACGGCGTCGAGGAACTGCTGGTTGTAGAAGTCGTCGGCGACGTTCGCGGCGACGTGGTCGATCGGGCTCCACGAGCGCGGGTCGAAGACGCGCACGTTGTGGGCGATGCCGATGCGGGTCGCGTGCCCGTCGCCGTCGGCGTCGCGGCGATCATTCGCGCGCAGCGCCTCGGCCATCAAGCCGTGCGCCCGCTCGAACGCGGCGAGGGCACGCACGGCGCGCGCCGGATCGCTCACGCTCGGCGGCCACTGGCCCGCGAGGTAGCCCTTGGCGACATAGACGTTGGGCTCGTTGAGCGTGATCCACCAGTCGACGAGATCTCCGAAGGCCGCGCCCGCGTGCCCCGCGAAGGCGGCGAGCGCCCCGGGCGCGCCCGGCCAGTCCCAGCCGCCGCGCGCCGCGACCCAGGGCGGCAGCGTGAAGTGGTAGAGCGTGACCATCGGCTCGACGTGCGCGGCGCGCAATGCGGCGAACATCTCGCGGTAGCGCGCGGCGGCCGCGGCGTCCCACGCGCCCTCCGCGGGCTCGAGGCGGCCCCACTCGATGCCGAGGCGGTACATGTTCGCGCCGAGCTGCCCGAGCGCCGCGACGTCGTCACGCCAGAGGTTCCACGAGTCGGCGGCGCGCGCGGCGCTCGCGCCGCCCGCGACGTGGGGCGTCCCGTCGGAGTACCGGCCGGCCTCCCACGTCGTCCAGTCCGTGCGCGCGCCCCCTTCAATCTGGTACGCCGACGTTGCTGCGCCCAGGAAGAACCCACGTGGTGCGCCCTCGAGCATGTGGTGCGCCGCGATCTCGGCGGGCGAGAACTCGAGCGGCGCGTCGCACGCCGCGCCGAGGGTCGCGAGTAGGACGACCGCGCCGCCGTCCGCGAGTCT
>DATKFB010000181.1:0-2311 GCA_035544435.1 Polyangia bacterium | reverse complement strand
GTGCGCGCGCTGCAGGCGCGCATGACGTGCGAGGGGCTGCTGGGTCCGAGGAGCCGCTTCGTCGACGGGCAGTATGACCTGCCGACGCACGAGGCCCTCGCGACGTGGGAGCGCAAGCACGACATCTTCGGGTGGGGCATGCTGGGCGGCGAGACGCTGGGCGCGCTGCTCGAGCCCACGCGCGCGCTGCTCCTCGACGACTTCCGGCGCGTCCTCGCCGAGCGCGTCGCTGACGCCGCGGGCATCGTCGAAGACGGCTCCATCAACCAGGCCCGCCGCCGGAACCCACCCGCCTATCGCGACGACAAGGGCGTGCCGCACGTCGTGCCCGACCTCATCGGCGACCACGTCAAGGCGCTGCTGGCTGCTATCGGCGTCGCGACGCCCGAGGACGTCGTGGCGTTCCTGCGCGCGCACAAGGCCGGCCTCGCCACGCTCCACGTCGCCTTCGCGCCGCCGCCGCTCCCCGCGTATTACGCCGCATCGCCGATGGCGCTATCCGTCGAGATCGATCGGGGCGACGTCTGGTACGACCTGCCCTTCGACGCGCGCGGGCGCCCCATCATCCAGCGGCGCGACCACTACCCGCACCTGACGCTGTTCACGCAGTGGCGCGGACAGAAGATCCCGCTGTGCTGGTGGCGCACGACGATCGGGTCGTGGCGCAGCGAGGTGCACGCCGACGGGCACGTCTACATGAAGTACAAGAATTCAGACGTGGGGCCGCGCGTGTGGAGGAACATCGTCGCGGCGCCCGTGTGGATCCCGCCCGACGGCACGCCCGCGAAGGATCTGCTGACGCGCAAGGTGCTCGACCGCAACGTGGGCCCTGTCATCGTCGTCAACAAGGACGTCATGGGGCCGGGCTTCCAGTCGGCCTACGGGCTCGTGCTAGCCATCCACGTCGATCCCCGACGCGGCGGGTTCGACAACCAGATCCGGACGCACGGCTCGGACGACTACACGTCGATCGCGCGGCGCTTCTCGCACGGGTGCCACCGCCTCGTGAACAACCGCGCCGTGCGGCTCTACGACTTCGTGCTGCGGCACCGGCGCTTCACGCGTCAGGGCAACGTGCCGCTCAGCCTCAAGAAGCGCCTAGAGGTCGACGGCAAGGTCTATCGTTACGAGCTCACGACGCGCGGGTACTATTACGAGCTCGATGAGCCCGTGGCGGTCAACGTGCTCGAAGGTCGCGTCATGGGCGCCATGAAAAACCCCATCACGGCGTACGTGCGCAAGCCGGGCGTCGACTACAGCGATGTCGACGTGCCGTCGACGGGCGACGCCGCGACCTCGACGGGACCGGCCTCGCCCGGCGCCGACTTGCCGCCCGACACCTCTCCCGAGCTCGGCCCCTGACGTCGCCCCGGGCCGGCCGCGCGCTCGGCCTCGTCACGCTCGCCCTCTCCCTGACGGCGACGTCACGCGCCCGCGCGGCCGCCGACAACCAGGTAACGCTCGACGTGACGCTCGACCCCGCGCGCGGGCCCCTTTACGGGCGGGCGCAGCTCCGCATCCGCAACACGAGCGCCGAAACGCTGACGTCCGTGCCGCTGTGGCTCTACCCGAACCACCTCGGCGCGCGCCCGGCGGCGCTCGGCGACGTGAGCTTCCACTGGCTCTATCCGGGGCTGTTTTCGCCCGCGGTCATGGAGATCGGCGATGTGCGCACGGACGGCGCGCCGTTGGCGTTCACGATCGAGGACACGGACGCGGGCGCGCGCACGCTCGCGCGCGTGGCGTTGCCGGCGCCGCTGCCGCCGGGCGGCAACGTCACGCTCGAGCTCGCCTTCGAGACGACGCTGCCTCGCCGCTTCGGCGGGTTCGGCTGCGACGGCCCGCGCTGCCGGCTCATGGGCGGCTTCTACCCGACGCCGGCGCACCTCGGCGCGGGCGGCTGGGATCTCCGGGCGGCGCCGGACCGCGTGGACGCGCGCATCACCGTGCGCGCGCCCGAGAACCTGACCCTCGTGGTCGACGGCAACCTCCTGCCCCGGCGCGCGGGGGAGCCCGTGACGGTCGCGAGCGCGGACCTGCCCTATCCCACGATCGTGACCGACCGTGTATTCCTCGCGGCGTCGCTCGATTTGGGCGGCGTGCACGTCGAGTATCTGCACCGGAAGGCCCGCCCCCCCGACAGCGAGAGCCAACCTTTGCCCTACGTGCGCGAGGACGTCCCCGGCCTGGTGCTTGAGGCGGCGCGGCTCGCGCTCCAGTTCCTCGCCGACCAGGGGCTCGCCGCCGCGCGCCCCCACCTCACGCTCATCGAGGCGCCGCTGCGCCACGAGCTCGTGCAGGTGCACGGGGA
>DATKFB010000180.1:0-4220 GCA_035544435.1 Polyangia bacterium | reverse complement strand
CTACGAATTTCACCTCTACACCGGGAATTCCGCGATCCTCTTTAGTACTCTAGCTCGCCAGTTTCGGATGCACTTCCTCGGTTAAGCCAAGGGCTTTCACATCCGACATAACGAACCGCCTACGTGCGCTTTACGCCCAATAATTCCGAGCAACGTTTGCACCCCCTGTATTACCGCGGCTGCTGGCACAGGGTTAGCCGGTGCTTGCTAAGGAGGTACCGTCAGGGCCCGGTGTTATTAATGCCGAGCTTATTCGTCCCTCCCCACAGAGCTTTACGACCCGAAGGCCTTCATCACTCACGCGGCGTGGCTGGGTCAGGCTTTCGCCCATTGCCCAATATTCCCCACTGCTGCCTCCCGTAGGAGTCTGGGCCGTGTCGCAGTCCCAGTGTGGCTGATCATCCTCTCAGACCAGCTACCCGTCTAAGCCTTGGTGAGCCATTACCTCACCAACTAGCTGATGGGGCGCGGGCTCATCTTCCGGTGACAGCTTCCAAGGAGAGGCCATCTTTCCCAACAGCGCCCGTAGGCGCCGCTGACGTACGCGGTATTAGCAATCCTTTCGGACTGTTGTCCCCCGCCGGAAGGTAGATTACCCACGTGTTACGCACCCGTCCGCCACTTTACTAGTAGACCGAAGCCTACATTCTCGTTCGACTTGCATGTGTTAGGCCCGCCGCTAACGTTCGCTCTGAGCCAGGATCAAACTCTCCAGTTAAATCTACAACGACCACCGATCCGAGGATTTCGCCGAGGACTGACAGCCGCCATTGACAACTCGAGAATGGGAACCGAATCCGAAGATCCGGAACTCATGTACTGCTTGCTCGGAACTCACTAAATTGTCGGGGTATTTGGAGCTCTCGTTTGCACGAGAAACTCTTCGTACCTTTCGAACTTGATTTGCTATTCAGCTTTCAGAGACCGACGCGACAAATCCCTGTGAAGGTAGGAGTCCGAACTACAGAGGACTACCCGGCCGACCAGGGAGCGCAGAGTCTATTGAAACTCGCTCCAGAGTCAATTCTTTTTTTCGTGAATCTTTCGTCCGCGTTTCAAAGCGCGGCGTCCACGGAAGGCTTCGGTTTCATTCGACAATGGAACCGGCTCCGTTCCCCGATGGGCGTGTTCGGCCGGGACGGCCTTCGCGCCACTCCCCCGACGACGACGCCCCGAAAGCAGTCACGCAGTATGCCATCGGCACCCCTTCGCGCAAGACAAAAGCGCAAGCGCGGTGCCGGGACCTCCCGCGCGTGGCGGGGCGCCGAGACTGCCGCGCGTGGCGGGGCGCCGCGGCGCGCGTTAGTCTGTCGCCGCGGTGCCGGTCTGTACACAGTGCGCGGCTGAGCTCGCGGGGGGCGAGCAGTTTTGCGGCCACTGCGGCGCCGCAGCTCAGGTCGGGGCGCAAACAGAAGACCCGTGGCTCAACCGCGTCGTCGACGGCCGCTACCGGGTGCTCGCGCGCATCGGCGCGGGCGGGATGGGGATCGTCTATCGCGTCGAGCACCTGCGCCTCGGCAAGATCGCGGCGATGAAGGTGCTCGCGCCCGACACGGCGACGAAGGACGAGATGGTGCAGCGCTTTCGCCTCGAGGCGCAGGCGGTGAGCAAGCTCAATCACCCGAACATCGTTCACACCTTCGACTTCGGGCAGTTCGAGGACGCGCTCTACCTCATCATGGAGCACGTAAAGGGCGACGATCTTGGGGCGGTGCTCAAGCGCGAGGGCCCGATGGCTTTTCCGCGCGCGGCGAAGCTCTTCGTGCAGGCCTGTTCGGCGCTCACGGAGGCGCACGACCACGGCATCATCCACCGCGATCTCAAGCCCGAGAACTTGATGGTTCATCGCCGGCGCGACGGAAGCGAGCACGTCAAGGTCCTCGACTTCGGCCTCGCGAAGCTGCGCGAGCGCGACGAGTCCGCCTCGATCACGACGGGCAAGCAGGTGCTGGGCACGCCGTACTATATGTCGCCTGAGCAGGTTCGCGGCGAGACGCTCGATCCGCGCGCGGACGTCTACAGCCTGGGCGCGACGCTCTACCGTGTGCTCACGGGCGAGCCGCCGTTCCAGGCGCCGTCGCCCGTCGGGGTGCTCTCGAAGCACCTCACCGATCCCGTCGTCCCGCCGCGCGCGCGCGTGCCCGAGCGCGGGCTGCCGCCGGAGGCCGACGAGATCGTGCTTCGCGCGATGGCGAAGAGTGTCGAGGCCCGTTACCCGTCGGCGGCGGCGCTTCAAGCGGATCTCGAGGGCGTCCTCACGAACGGCGCCGAGAGCCCGCGCGCAGCGTCGCCGCCGTCCGCTTCCTTCCCGGCGGGCGAGGCGCCGACCCTGTCGCTGCCGGAGGCCGAGGCCGGCGATGGCAGCGACACGGAGGGACTGCGCCGACAAGATCTCGACCACTTCGAGCGCGCGCTGCGCTGGCGGCGCCGGCTCCTCGTGCTCGCGTTGCCGCTCGGGATCGCGGCGCTCGTGGGCGGCGCCATCGTCGTGACCCGGATGCGCGGCGAGAAGCCCGTCTCCGTCGAGATCGAGCCGAACAACACGGCGGGCTACGCAAACCTCCTCGCGTCGGGGCGTCCCGTGCGCGGCAGCATCGGCGGCGCGATCGAGGGCGGAAACCCCGACATCGACTACTTCCGCGTTCCGGTCGGCCGCGGCGCGCGCGTCGTGGGCGCGCGCGTCGACGGGGTGCCGGGGCTCGATCTCGTGCTCGAGCTCTTCGACGCCCAGGGGCGGCGCCTCGCGAAGAGCGACGCCCACGGGCGCGGCGCCGGCGAGTGGCTGCAGCCCACGTCGATCGGCCCGGCGGAGGCGTTCCTCGCGGTGCGCGAGCTCCGGGTCCAAGGGCAAAAAACCGCTCAGGCGCCGAGCGATCCCTACACGCTGACCGTCACGTGGGGGGCGCCGCAGACGGGCTGGGAGATCGAGCCGAACGATTGGGAGGCGGCCGCCACTCCGCTGGCGCCCGGGACCTCGATGCGCGGGTACGTCGGCGCGCCGGACGACAAGGATTGGTTCGTCCTTACGCCCGCGACGGGCGGCCTGCTGCGCGTCCACGTGACGGCGCCCGACGGCGTCGACATCGTGCTGCTCCACGATGGCACCGGCAAGAAGGTGACGAACAAGGCCGGCCCCGGCGCAGACGAGGAGGCGAGCTGGGAAGTCACGGCTGGCGCGCCCACCGTCATCGGCGTCGAGCGCAAGCTGCCGCGCGGCGACCTCAAGGAGGCCGACCTCGGCGGATTCGATGCCCCCTACGAGCTCAAGGCCACGGTCGAGGCGCCGGCCGCTCGCTGACGCGCGCGCGCGGGGTCAGGGGCGCAGCAGCTTCGCCGCTTCCTTGGCGTGATAGGTGAGAATCATGTCGGCGCCCGCGCGACGGATCGACAGCAGCGTTTCGAGCATGACGCGATCGTGGTCGATCCAGCCTTTCTCGGCGGCAGCCTTAAGCATGGCGTACTCGCCCGAGACGTTGTACGCCGCCACGGGAACATCGAACTCGCGGCGCACCTCGCCGATGACGTCGAGGTAGGCGAGTGCGGGCTTGACCATGACGATATCGGCGCCCTCCTCGACATCGAGCGCGACCTCGCGGATGGCCTCGCGCACGTTGGCCGGATCCATCTGGTAGCCGTGACGATCGCCGAAGGCGGGTGTAGAGTCCGCGGCGGCGCGGAAGGGACCGTAGTACGCCGAGGCGTATTTGGCGGCGTACGAGAGGATCGCGACGTGGTCGAAGTTTTCTTCGTCGAGGCCCTCGCGCAGGAAGCCCACGAAGCCGTCAAGCATGCCCGAGGGCGCGACGATGTCGGCGCCGGCGCGCGCGTAGGAGAGGGCCAGGCGGCCGAGGTTCTCGAGAGTCGCGTCGTTGTCGAGCTGCCCGTCGTCCTTGTTGACGACGCCGCAGTGGCCGTGCGTCGTGTACTCGCAGAAGCACGCGTCGACGGCGACCGCGAGCTCAGGGACGGCCTTTTTGATGGCGCGCACGGCCTTTTGCACGACGCCCTCGGGGTGCCAGGCCTCGCTGCCGACCTCGTCCTTCTTCTCGGGCAGGCCGAACAGGATGACGGCCGGCACGCCGAGCTTGGCGATCTCTTCGGCCTCGCGCGCGAGCATATCGACCGAGAAATGAAATTGGCCGGGCAGCGACGAGATCGCGTTGCGCACGCCTTTGCCGGGGCAGACGAAGAGCGGAAAGATGAAGTTGTCGGGCGCGAGC
>DATKFB010000179.1:0-2488 GCA_035544435.1 Polyangia bacterium | reverse complement strand
GGATCGCGCACGGCGATCCCGGCGGCCTCGAGCGCCGCGCGCAGGAGGACGGCGCTGTAAAGCGCCTGCTGCGGCACGCGGCGCCGAAAGACGAGCCCGCGATGCCCGAGCGCGATGCGGCCCGCGATCTCCACCTGGATGCGCGTGCCCGACACCGAGAGCCGCACGCTGACGCGCGTCTTGCCGCCGGCCTTCGTGCGCGCCGCATTCCGGATCGCGAACGACGGGCCGGAGGGCGTCGTCGTGATCTCCGCGGGCCAGCCCGCCGAGGCGCCCGCGCGCACGTGGATCGACATGAGCCCGTGATTGACGACGAGCGGCGCGCGCGGCGAGACGCGCTGGGGCGCCTCGCCCGTGTCGTCGGCGCGCGCGTCGTCGGCCGTCGGCTCGTCCTCCGCCGCGGCCACCTCGCTGCCGATGCGCCGCGCATCCGCGACGACCGCTCCGTCGACGCGCTTCGCTCCTCTTTGCGCGAGCCGCGTGGCCATCGTCGCGAGATCGCCGCTCGTCACGGTGGGATCGCCACTGCCGCGCAAGAAGACGTCGCCCGCGACGACGCCGTCAGCGTCGGGCTCGGGTCCGGCGAGCTCGGTGCGGAAGCGCCAGTCCGCGCCGAGGCGCATGAGCGCCGTCGTCGTCGCGAGCACCTTCTGGTTCGACGCCGGGTCCATGAGCGCCGTGCCGCGCTTCTCGAAGAGGAGGCGGCCCGTGCGCACCTCCATGACGCGGATGCCGACGCGCGTCCGTCGCAGCGCGCTCTCGGCGAGGATCTCGCGCAGCGCGGCCTGCATGCGCACCGTGCGCTCGCGATCGACGTCGCCCTCGGGGGGAATCGGGGCGACTTCACCTTCACTCGCAGCCCCCGGACCTCGTTTGTCGGCGGAGGCGGAGGCCACGCGGGGCGAGACGGATGGGGTCGCGGCGGAAGCCGAGGCCGCCCAAGCGACCGAGAACCCCACGGATGCAACGAGTCCCCTCACGGCTTCCCAGCGCAGCGGAAACCCAGATCCGCGTCGCGGTGCTCCGGCGCCCAGGCGTTGCGATTGGCGGCGCGCGGGCCCACGAAGTAGCTGCAGCAAGAGCCGCCGCGCACGACGCGCCGGGCGGGATCGTCGTCGTACTTGTCGGCGACCCACTCCCAAACGTTGCCGCCGAGATCGAGCGCGCCGTAGGCGCTCGCGCCCGTCGGGTAGCTGCCCACACGCACGGGCCGCCCTGGGTTCTTGCCGGCGCACGGTCCCTCACCCTCGAAGTTGCCCCAGTTCGCGCGCGCGCAGTCGAGCGCGTCGCCCCAGGGATATTCGCGCCCGTCGGTGCCGCGCGCCGCCTTCTCCCACTCGGCTTCTGTCGGCAAGCGCCCGCCCGCGAAGCGACAGTAGGCCTGCGCGTCGGCCCACGAGACGCCCGTTACCGGCAGCTCGGCGTCCGCTTGAACGTCGCCCGCGGCGGGCGCCGGCAGGGGCTTGCAGCTGTGCGCCGCCACGCACGCGGCGTAGCGCCCGCGCGTGACCTCCGTGCGGTCGATCGCGAAGGCCTTGACGACGACCGTCCGCTCGGGGCGCTCGTCCTCGTCGCCCTTCGTCGAGCCCTGCTTCGACGGGCCGGCCGGCACGACGACGCGATCGGCGCGGCCTGCCCGCCCGGCGACGGCGAAGCCCGTCATGCCGACGCCCACGCCGACGGCGCAGGCGGCGAGCCCCCAGAGGCTGGGCCCGCGGCGCCCGCCGAAGGCGCGCCCGCCGCTCACGCGCCGTCTCCCTCGACGAGGGTCAGCTTGCGCTCGCGCGGCCACGCTTTGATGTCGGCCTCGCGACGCAGCGCCGTGCTCTGCGACTTCTTACGCTCCGTGTGGACGAGCTCGACCGGACGGCGCGAGCGGGTGTACCGCGCGCCGCGCCCGGCGTTGTGCGCCGCGACGCGGGCCGGGACATCCGTGCTGATCCCCGTGTAGAGTGACCCGTCCGCGCAGCGAACGACGTACACGAACCAACGCGCCATCGAACGACAATGATAGTCCACGACGCAAATTCCCGTCGCCCTTCCGACCGGCAGGGAGGGCGCGCGCCGTGAACGACGAGGTCGAGTGCCCGTTCTGCGGCGAGCCGGGCGAGGTGGCGGCGGACTACGACCCCTCCGAGCCGGGCGAGCAGGTCTTCGTGCAAGACTGCGCCGTCTGCTGTCGCCCCTGGACCGTGACCGTCCGCGTGAGCCACGAGGGCGACGTGACCTTCGACGTCGGCCGCGGCTGACCTCGACGGCCCGTCACGAACGGCGCGCCCGCCCCGGGGTCAACCCGCTTCGGCGAGGCGCGCGATCAGCGTGCGCGCCTGCTCGGCCCAGGCCGAGCCCGCCGAGATCGGCGTCGCGCCGTCGTGCTCGAGCGAGAGATACCGCTCGAGGTGCGCGCGCGCCTGCGCGCGGCCGCCCAAGCGCTCGAGCGCGACGGCCAGGTTGTAGTGAGCGTCGGCGAAGTCGGGCGCGATCTGCA
>DATKFB010000178.1:0-7052 GCA_035544435.1 Polyangia bacterium | reverse complement strand
GCTGGCGGCCGTCGCCGTCGGCGCCATCGTCGTCGCGTCGCTCGCGGGCCGTGGTCGCCCGCCGGCCGTCGCGCCGCAACCCTCGGCCGCCGCCCCGTCGTCGCCGGCCGCGCGCCCGCTCGCCGCGACGCCGGCGCCCGTGCCGCCGCCGGTGGCCGTCATTCCGGCGGCGCCGGCCGAGGCCCCGGGCCCGGCGACGTCGGACGTCGGGAAGAAGCACCGTCCAGGCGCAAGAGCCGGCCACCGCGACGAGGAGCGCCCGCCGTCGTCCGGGCCGACCCGGCCGCGCTCGCGCGCCTCCGATACGGGCTTGGTGACACACAACCCGTTCGAGTAGTCTGCGAGTCCGAGAGGACCCGCATGATTGCCCGCGCTCCCAGGCTCACTTTCGTTTCCGTGGCCGCGCTGTCCGCTCTCGTCGTCGTGATGAGCGGCGCCGCGCCGGCGCGCGCCGCCGGGTCGCCCGCCGCGGGGGCAACACCCGCCGGGCCGCCGCCGGCTGGGCCGACGCCCGCGGCTGCGCCGGCCACCGGGCCGTCGCCCGCCGTCAAGGCCGAGGCCCGCGAGCGCTTCGACACGGGCCTGCACCTCTTCGAGAAGGGCGAGAACGCGGGCGCGCTCGCCGAGTTCAAGCGCGCGTACCAGCTCATCCCGAACCCGGTCGTGCTCTACAACATGGGCCTCGTCTACGCGGCCATGAACCGACCCGTCGACGCCTTCGACGCCTTGACCCAGTTCCTCGCCGACCCGGGCGCCGCGGGCGCGCCACACAAGACGCACGCGCAGCAGGTGCGCGACGAGCAGGACAAGCGCATCGCGCAGCTCGTCGTCCTCACCGACCACCCCGCGACCGTCGAGGTCGACGGCGTCGAGGTGGGCCGCACGCCCCTCGCCAAGCCCATCCGCGTCGGGAGCGGCTCGCACGTCGTCGCCGTCGAGGCGCCCGGGTTCCTGGGCTCGCGCCGCGAGGTCACGCTCGCGGGCCAGCTCACCGAGACGATCGCGATGGCCATGCAGCCGACGGACACGCGCATGGCCCAGCTCGTCGTGACGTCCGCCGTGCCGGGCGCCGAGGTCCTCGTCAACGGCAAGCGCGTGGGCGCGACGCCGCTGCCCGCGAGCATCGCCGTGCCGCCGGGCAAGGTCACCGTCGAGCTGCAACGCGCCGGCTACCTCACCTCGACGCAGTACATCGCCCTCGACGAAGGCGCGCGCGGCGAGCTCGCCTTCGCGCTCGCCGAGGATCCGGCCGCGCCCACCTCGGTCAAGGGCCGCCTCGTCGTGACCTCGAGCGAGCCGGGGTCCGAGCTCATCGTCGACGGGGGCGCGCGGCGGCCGCTCGCCGGGCCCGTCTCCTTGCCCATCGGCACCCACCACGTGCGCGTCGAGAAGGGCGGCTACGAGGTCGCCGAGCGGAGCGTCGAGGTCGTGAACGGCCAGGACGCCTCGCTGCAAGTGACGCTCGCGCCCACGCTCGAGACGCGCGCGCAGCTCGACGCGAGCCGCTCCAATCGCCGCGTCGTAGCCTGGTCCGTGCTGCTCGGCGGCGCCGCTGTCGCCGTCGGGGGTGGCGTCCTCGCCTTGGTCGAGAACAGCGCCCTCACGAGCGCCAACAATGACTTCACGACGAACGTCACCATCCCTGAGTCGATGGCAAACGGCACGTGCGACAAGGCGCAGGATCCGTCGACGTTCATCCTGCACAACTGCGTCCACATCCACTCCTACTACCAGGACCGCGTCGACAGCGCCTCGCGCTGGCGGCTCATCGGCATCGTGGGCGGCGCCGCGGGCGTCGCCACGGCGGCCGTCGGGGCGTACCTGCTCGCGACCTCCGGGGGAAGCGGCGAGGCCGTTTCGGCGAAGGCGGCGGGCGTGACAAGCGTCGCCGCCTGGACCGGCGGGGCGGGCACGGGCGGCCTCGTCCTCGCGGGGCGATTCTAGAAGACGGCGTGTCAGCGTCGGATCTACGCGCGCGGGACCGGGCGGTGTTCTGGCACCCGTGCGGCCAGATGCGCGACTACGACGACTTCCCGCCGCTCGAGGTCGTGAGCGCCGCGGGCAGCCGGCTGCGGCTCGCCGACGGGCGCGAGATCCTCGACGCGATCTCGAGCTGGTGGTGCAAGGCGCTCGGCCACGGCCACCCGCGCCTCGCGGCCGCGCTGCGCGCTCAGCTCGAGGCGTTCGAGCACGTCATCACGGCGAACACGACGAACGCGCCGCTCGTGCGTCTGTGCGAGCGGTTGCTCGCCGCCGCGAACGGCGCGTCCGAGGCCGCCTGGGGTCCGGACGCGCCGCCCGGCCGGGTCGCCGGGCACTTCGGCAAGGTCTTCCTCGCCGACAACGGCTCGACGGCCGTGGAGATCGCGCTCAAGATGGCACTGCAGGCACAGGCGCAGCGCGGGCAGGGCGTGCGCACGCGCTTCGCCGCGCTCGCGGGCGGGTACCATGGCGAGACCGTGGGCGCGCTCTCCGTCGGTGACTGCGCGCTCTACGGCGCGCCCTATCGCGCCCTCTTGTTTCCCGTGACGAAGCTCGCGGGGCTGCCGTATCGCGCGGGCCCCGAGGACGCGCACTGGCTCGACGCGGGCGCCGAGTGGCCCGCGCTCGAGCGCGCGCTCGACGCCGAGGCCGGCACGCTGGCCGCCGTCGTCTACGAGCCCGTCTTGCAGGCGGCCGGCCAGATGCGCCTTTACAGCCCCGACCTTTTGCGCCGCCTGCGCCACTGGGCCGACGCGCGCGGCGTGTACCTCATCGCCGACGAGATCGCCGCCGGCATGGGGCGCCTCGGCGCGATGCTCGCCAGTCACCTCGCCGAGGGGGCCGACCGCGTGTCGCGCGCGGCGCTGCCCGATTTCGCGACGCTGTCGAAGGGGCTCACGGGCGGCGTCTTGCCGCTGTCGGCCGTGCTGACGACCGACGCCGTCGCCGCGCTGTTCGAGGCGGACTGGGCCGAGGGACGCGCGTTCCTGCACTCGAACACGTACACGGGCAACGCACTCGGCGTCGCCGTCGCGAACGCCGTGCTCGACGTGTTCGCGAGCGAGGACATCCTCGGACGCGTGGCGAGCGACGGGCCCGCGTTGCGGGCGGCCCTGCGGGAGCTCGTGGCGCGACGGCCGGATCTGCCCCTCGTGGGCGCCCGCGGCTGCGGGATGATGGCGGCCGTCGATCTGCGCGGCACGGGGGGCGCGCCCCTCGACCCGGCCCGGCGCACCGGGTACCGCGTCTACCGCGAAGCGGTCCGGCGCGGCGTGCTGCTGCGCCCCATCGGCGACACGATGTACTTGTTCCCCCCGCTCACCGTCGAGCGCGCCGACGTGCGCACGATGGTGACCGTCCTCGAGGAGAGCGTGTCCGCCGTGGCGGCGGCGTAGTTCGCAGCGCAACCCGCGGCCGGCGGCGCCGAAAAGCGCCGGCATGCGCTTGGCGGTCTGGGTCGCGACGTTCGCCGCGGGCGTCGGTGAATGCGACGGAGCGGGTGCTTGCGAGCTGTATTCTACCGATACCGTCTGCTCCGCCGGGGGCGATGCTTCCCCGGCCACGATATGCGACAGCAAGGGTCATGGTGTAGGGGATGGCGACGCCGGCTCCTTGCCCTCGTGCTCCGACGCGAACGCAGACGCGGGGGGAACACTTGCGAGTCGCCGGATGGGACGACCGACTTTCCCGACGTCGAACAGGAAGCGGGCGACTGATTTGACGGAAAGGACGAGCGAAGCGAGCGGGGTGGTTGCAGAGCGTGAAGGCAGGTCTCTCCGCGCTATCGCCTGGAGCGCCCCTTCTTGCGCGCCTTGCGCGCGTCCTTGCGCTTGCGCTTCTCCTTGGCGCGGTCGACGTTGCGCTTCGGCGCCTGGAAGCCGCCGCGCTCGGCCGAGGGGGTGTTCATCATGCTCGCGAGCGCGTTGACGTCCATGCCCATGAGCTTCTTGGCCTGCGCGACCTGCTTGAAGCCCGGGATCTTGCCGAGCAGGCCCGTCGACATCCCGAGCTGCATCATCATCTGCCGCATCATCGCGAAGCGGTTGAGCAGGTCGGCCACCTCCTGCTCCTTGTGCCCCGAGCCGCGCGCGACGCGGTTGAGGCGCCCCGTGTCGTAGAAGGCGCTGCGCTTCTTCTTGCGCTTGCCGCCGTCGACGATCTCCGCCCAGCTCGTGACGACGAAGCGCTCGGGGTGGCACCGCTCGTCTTCGGTCATCGACGAGATCATGGCGCCGATGCGCACGAGCTCCTTGTCGTCGACCTGCACGCCCGCCGGCATGGCGTCGGCCATCCCAGGGATCTTCTCAATCATGTCGCCGAGCGGCCCCATCTTCTTGAGGACGCCGAGCTGCTCCTGGAAGTCGTTCATGTCGAACTTCCCCTTGAGCATGCGGACGGCGTCCTGCTCGGCCTTCTCCTCGTCGACGACGTCCTCGAACTGCTGGATGAGCCCGACGACGTCGCCGCGGCCCAGGATGCGGCTCGCCATGCCGTCCGGGCGGAACTCCTCGAGGCGGTCCGACGACTCGCCCATGCCGACGAACTTGATGGGCTTGCCCGTGACGGCTCTCACCGAGAGCGCGGCGCCGCCGCGCGCGTCGCCGTCGAGCTTCGTGAGGATGACGCCGTCGAGGTTGAGGCGGTCGTTGAACGCCTTGGCCGTCCCGACGGCGTCCTGACCGATCATGGCGTCGACGACGAGCAGGATGTTGCCCGGGTGGACGCGCCGGTCGATTTCAGCGAGCTCCTGCATGAGCGGCTCGTCGATGGCGAGGCGGCCCGCCGTGTCGAAGAGGATGACGTCGCGCCCGGTCTCCGAGGCGACGCGCACGGCCTTCTCGCAGATGTCGGGCGGGCTGCCGCCCGGCTCGGCGTACACGGGGATGTCGAGCTGCTTGCCCAGGATCTGGAGCTGCTCGATGGCGGCCGGCCGGTACACGTCGGCGGCCACGAGCAGCGGCCGCTTGTGGTGCTTCTCGAGGTAACGCGCCAGCTTGCCGATGGTCGTCGTCTTGCCCGAGCCCTGCAGGCCGACCAGCATGACGCCGGTCGGGCCCTTCTTCGCGAACTTGAGGCCCGTCTCGACGGGGCCCATGAGCTCGATGAGCTCGTCGTGGCACAGCTTGACGAAGTGGTCCTCGGGCGAGACGCGGCGGACCTTTTCTTTCGAGGAAGCCTTGACCTTGACGATGACGCCGACGGCCTTGTCCCGGATGCGCTTGCAGAAATCCTGCACGACGTCGAAACCGACGTCGGCCTCGAGCAGGGATGTGCGCACGTCCTTGAGCGCCTCGTCGACGGTGGCCTCGTCGAGCTCGGCGAGCCCCTGGAACCGCTGCTTGGCGTTGCGAAAGCCCTTCGTGAGCGTCTCGAACATGGGCGCGAAATCTAACCCTTACCGCGCCGGGGGGCCAGCGGTAGGCGCCGCGGCCGCTCGCGACGTCCAGAGAGCCCGCTCTGCGTAAGACGCCACGGGCTCACGGCTGGGCCTCCACGCCCTTCCCCTCCACCTCGCGACCTTCGGTCGCGATCCCTGGGGGTCAGCTCTTGTCGGGCAGGCGGGCGTGCCCCGACTGGTACCACCAGGCCTGCCAGCGCTCCTTCGCCTCCTCGCGCTCGCGCTTGGGCAGGTCGAAGTGGTAGCCGAAGTACTCGCCCGTGATGCCCCGCAGCTCTTCGGACGACGAGAATCGGATCTCCTGGGACCGGTGCGACAGGCCCTCGAGCAGCCACGCGACGCGGTCGGTGCTCTTGTGCTGTTCCCACCAGGCCAGCCACCGCTTGCGGTGCATACCGAAGTCTTGCTGTGCGATCTCGACGAGCGCGCGGGCGGCCGTGCGCGCGACCGAGGGCGGCGCATCCAGGGCCGCGATGAGCGCCGGCACGGCCTGTGCGTCGCGGAGCTCGCCGAGCGCGGCGGCGGCGAGGACACCGCGCTCGGGTGGGCCCTCGAGGTCGGCGCGCAGCTTGTCGGCGAGCTGGCGCACGCGCGGGCGGCCGAGGCGCGTGCGCAGGACGCGCAGGGCCGCGAGCCGGGCCTCCGATT
This sequence comes from Polyangia bacterium, assembly GCA_035544435.1. Taxonomy (GTDB): domain Bacteria; phylum Myxococcota_A; class Polyangia; order Fen-1088; family Fen-1088; genus DASZFV01. Next base: position 1,024 of record DATKFB010000178.1, on the reverse strand, counting down.
CGGCGTCGTCGGCGACGAGGCACAGTTCATCCTCGTTGTCGCCGCCGGGCAGCTCGAGCGTCGGCCGTCCGATGGGCGTCCGCATGTGGGCGCGCTGCGGGGCCACTCCGGCCGCGGCCGCGCCGCCTCCGCTCGGGGCCGCCTCCGCGCCCGGCGCCCGCGCCTTCCGCGCGTCCTCGTCGCCTGCGAGAGCGCGCGCGACCTCATCGGCCGCGGCCGCCTCGGCCGCCGCGCGCGAGGCCCGAGATTCTATGATATCGGCGGGCTGGGTCGTGTACGTGTTCACCGGGACGTCGAACTCCGCCTCGGCGAGCTCGCCCTCGTCGGGAGCTGGGGGCGCGGCGCCAGGCTCCATCTGGCTCAGGGGCGTCCCCGCTGGAGCCGCCTCGGGCGCGGCCGGCCGGGGCCGCTCGGGCGCGAGCGCCTTCACCCACTTGCGCACCGGTTGGGCGCCCAGCAGGCGCGCGAGGACACCCAGCAGCCGCGGAGGCATGAGCTCGCCATACACGGCCTGGCGCGCCGCCGACAGCCGCACCTCGGGGACGACGTAGATCTCGAAAGGCACGCCGAGGGCTGCCTGGGCGGCCTGGAGCTGGGCCTCGTCGAGCGGCTCGCTGCAACAGAGCTGCAGGGAGCCGCCGGTCTGGCCCACCGGAACCGCGCGGCAACGGTGCGACCACGCCGCGTCGAAGACCGCAGCCGCCGACGCGTCGGGGTTCTCGAAGAGCGCGGCATCGGGGATGGGGACGCCCGTCGCGTTCGCGAGGGCGTTCCACAGCGTCGGCTCGTCGAGCGCGCCGAGCTCGAGGAGGGCCGTGTCGAGCGTGCCGCCGTAAACGGCCTGGCGCGCCGTGGCGGCGCGTACGACGTCGGCGCGGAGCAGCCCATCGCGCACGAGGCTATCGGAGAGGCGCGAAGCCATCGAGGCCCCGTCAGGGTACTCGGATTCGGACCCGGCGGCCAGCGACCAGGCGGACGCTACTCTTCGAGGATCACGTAGGTGCCCGCGAGGTGGTCGTGCAGC
>DATKFB010000177.1:0-8981 GCA_035544435.1 Polyangia bacterium | reverse complement strand
GACCGGAGATAGACGTCGCGGCGCCAGGCGGCAACGTGCGCGTCGACCAGAACGGCGACGGGAAGCCCGACGGCGTTCTGCAACACACGATCGTCCCCGGCAACACCTCGAAGACCGACTACCTGTGGTTCATGGGCACCTCGATGGCGACCCCGCACGTCGCGGGCGTGGCCGCGCTCATCATGGGCACGGGCGTGCGTAAGCCCGACGCCGTGGAGGAGCTGCTGCTGGGGACGGCGCGCAAGCCCAAGGCGCGCGGCGCGGTGGCGGGCTTCTCGCCGGCGGCGCCGGCGCGCATCGACGATCACTACGGTGCAGGCATCGTCGACGCGGGCGCGGCGCTGCGCAAGGCGCGTGGCGGACGCGGCGCGGGCGAGCTCGGCCTCGCTTGCGCGTTCGCGCTGCTCGGCGTCGCCCGTCTGCGGCGCCGCGCGAGCGGCATCCCGGTCGGCCTGGGCTTCGTCGTGGCGCTCATCGCGGGCTCATCTGGCCTCTTCGCGCTGCCGTTCGTCATTCCTGGTCACCACGTCATCGTCGACGCCGTCTCCGAGGGCTTCCCGCTCGCGCTCGCGAACGCGCTCGGCCCGGTCGGCACCGGCAACCCGCTCGTCTGGAGCGCCGTCGCGCCGCTGGCCCTCGTCGTCTTGCTCTACGGCGTCGGTCGCTTCCGACCCGCCCTCGCGGGCTTCGCCTTCGGCGTCGCGGGCGCACTGCTCTTCGCGGCCATCAGCGGCGTCGTCGACGTCAGCTACGTCCCCGGCATCCTCGACCGCGCCTGGCTCGGCGGCCACGCCGCCATCGCCGCCCTCTTCGGGACCGCTGTCCTCCGCAAGGGATGACGACGAGCGGCCCCCTTTTGGACGCGCCGCCTAACTGCCGCGCTTGAGCTCGGTGAGGACGCTCTTGGCCACAGCCTTGAGCGTGTCGAACACGCCGACGCCGCTCGTCGCGCAGGCCTCGAACTCGGGCGCCTTCGTCGGGTTGAGCACTTTCTTGAGCTCCTCGATGGGCGCCGCGTTGGGCAGGTCACGCTTGTTGTACTGGACGACGTACGGCAGCTTGTCGAGATCGTAGCCCTGCTCGTTCAGGTTGATGCGGAGGTTGTCGAGCGACTCGATGTTGGCCTCCATGCGCTCGATCTGCGAGTCGGCCACGAAGACCATGCCGTCGACGCCCTTGAGGATGAGCTTGCGGCTCGCATCGTAGAAGACCTGCCCCGGCACCGTGTAGAGGTGGAAGCGCGTCTTGAACCCGCGAATCTCCCCCAGCGACAGCGGCAAGAAGTCGAAAAACAGCGTGCGCTCGGTCTCGGTCGCGAGGGAGATCATCTTGCCCTTCGCGTCGGGGCTCGTCTTGGCGTAGATGTATTGCAGGTTCGTCGTCTTGCCGCACAGGCCCGGCCCGTAATAGACGAGCTTGCAGTTGATCTCGCGCGATGAGTAGTTGATGAAGCTCATACGGGCGACGCGACCTCCCGAGCGCGGGAGGGTCCCGCGCCCCAGACGTTCGTCCGGCGTTTCTGAGGGCGCGCGCGGCTAGTCATTGAAGAGATTGTCGATGTCGCTGTCGGTGATCTCGGTGAGAATCGAAGGCTGACTCTTGGCGGCGGCCTTCTTCGCCACGGCGTCGAAAAGCCTGACCATCTCGTCGGACGACTTCTTCACGCGCAGGCGCACGAGGCCGAGCGACGAGCGCTCGTCGAAGAGCACGACGAGGATGGCTCGCCCGCCCACGAGCGTGATGTGGACGTGCGTCTTCTCGCCCTCGTGGAACTGGCTCGTGAAGTCCTTCTCGCGCAGGATCTTCGAGATGCCGCCCGTCGCGGCGACGTTGCCGGCCGTGAGCGACGACAACGAGGTCACGTCGAGCTCGCCGACATCGCCGGCGTCCGCGATGGGCTGGCCGTCGCGACCAATGAGCAAGACGGCCTTGGCATTCGCGTCCCGGGCGAGCCGCTGGCAGACCATGGTCATCTGCTGCTGCTCCTCGGGAAACATCACATCGGGGCCGGCCATTGCACTCCTCGCAAGGGATCGATATCAGCGGTCAGATCGCGCTACGCCCAGGGATGACCACAATTAACACCCGTGACGAGGGCTTTCAAGCTTCGACACGGGAGCCGACGCGACGTATTCGTCGGCGGCGACCGGCGCAGCGGGGTTCGGCGGGGCATCCCACCGAGACACACCTACATCTCGCGGCGGCCTTCGATGGCGCGCGCGAGGGTGAGCTGGTCGGCATATTCGAGCTCGCCGCCGATGGGGACACCCGTGGCGATGCGGCTGGCCCGCACGCCGAGGGGGCGCAGCAACTTCGCCAGGTAGACGGCGGTCGCCTCGCCCTCGACCGTCGAGCTGGTCGCCAGGATGACTTCGGTGACGGCATCCGAGCCGGGCGCGACGCCCGAGCAGCGGCGGACGAGCTCCGCGACGCGCAGGTCCTCGGGGCCGATGCCGTCGAGAGGCGAGAGCAGACCGTGCAACACGTGGTAGCGCCCGCGGTAACCGCCCGTGCGCTCGATGGCGACGACGTCTTGAGGTTGAGCGACGACGCAGACGAGGCCCGCCTCGCGCCGCGCGTCCGAGCAGACCGCGCACGGATCGGCCTCGGTGAGGTCGCAGCAAACGCCGCAGAAACGGATCTTCTGCTTGACGTCGATGATCGCGGCCGCGAGCGCGGCGGCGTCGTCGGGGGCGGCGCGCAGGATGTGGAACGCCAGCCGCGCGGCGGTCTTTTCGCCGATGCCGGGGAGCTTGGCGAGCTGCTGGACGAGACGCGCGATGGGCGATGCGAACACGTCAGCCCCCGAAGAAGCCGGGCGGCAGCGGCAAGCCGCCCGTGGCCTGGCTGAGCTCGGCCTGAGCCAGCTCGCGCGCCCGTTCGAGCGCGAGGTTGACCGCCCCCACCGTGAGGTCCTCGACCATGCGCCGATCGCCGAGGATCGAGGCGTCGACCGTGATCGAGACGATCTCCCCCTTTCCGTTCGCGACGCAGCGGACGAGCCCGCCCCCGGTCTCGCCGGTGACGGTCTTGCCGCCCAGGGTCTCGCGCACGCGCGCCACCTCGTCCTGGATGCGCCGGGCGGTGTCGAGGAGGCCCTTGATGTCGGGTAAGGACATTACGGCGTCTTGACTTCCTTGAGCGACGCGCCGAACACGTCTTGCGCCTTCTGGATGATCGGGTGCTGGCGCGCCTCGACCTCGCGGCTCTTCTTGTCGGCGGCGGCGGCGTCCCGATCGACGCTCGCCTCCGACTTGAGGATTGTCGGGACGCTCGCCGCCGCGGTCACGAGGACGACCTTGGTCGGCTGGCCCACGACGGACGACACCGCCTCCTCGAGCTCCTTCTGGGACTTGTCGACAGCGTCGGCGGTGTATTTGTCGGGAAAGGCGAGCGTGAGGGCGCCGTTCTCGAAGGCCGTGACCGAGGCGTACGCGAGCCGCGACCCGAGCACGGGCTTCGTCGCGAACCGTGCGAGCACGGCGAGCCAAATCTCGGCGGGCGACGCGCCGACCCCGAGCGGCTCCCGGGCCGCCGCGGCGACCGGGGGCGGCGGGCTCGCGGGCGCGGCGGCCGGCGAGGGGGACACGGGCCCGGCGGACGAGGAAGCGGGAGTCGCCCACGCGCGTGGACCGGCGGCGGCGGCGAACGAGGACGGGCTCGGCCGCGCGGGCGCTCCACCCGCGGACCCGCCGGCGCGCGGCGCCGGGCCGGCGCCGGCGAGGCGCGCCTCGAGCTCGTCGAGCCGGTCGAGCAGGTCGCCGATGGGCAAGAGCGGCTCGGCGGCACACAGCTCGACGGCCGCCATCTCGACGAGCAAGCGCGGGGTCTGCGACTTCGAGGCCTCGTCGACGAGCCGGGCCCAGCGCTCGAAGAGGACCGAGTAGACGCCCGGCGCGCCCCGCGCGACGAGCGCCTCCACCTCGCGCAGCTCGTCGGGCGTGACGTCCAGCAGGTCCTCGGCGTCTTTCACGCGCGACACGATCTCGAGGTCGCGAAGGAAACCCAGGAAGACGCGGGAGAGCTGCCCCAGATCGACACCCCCGTCGGCAGCGCGCGCGAGCGTCCGCAGCGTCGCTCCCGCGTCACGCGCGAGGATGTGCCCCGCGAGCTCGACGAGCAACCGACGGTCCGCGACGCCCAGCACGTCGGCCACGACGGCGCGCGACAGCTGACCGTCGCCCACATAGGCGATGACCTGGTCGAGCAGCGACAGTCCGTCGCGCACCGAGCCCGTGGCCTGGCGGGCGATGACCCGCACGGCCTCCTCGTCCGCGCCGAGCTTCTCCTTCGCGAGCACGCCGGCAAGGTGCTCCGTGAGGCGCGCCGTGGAGATGAGCTTGAAGTCGAAGCGCTGGCAGCGCGACAGAATCGTCACTGGGATCTTGTGCACCTCGGTCGTCGCGAAGACGAAGACGACGTGCGGGGGCGGCTCCTCCAGCGTCTTGAGCAGGGCGTTGAAGGAGTGCGACGAGAGCATGTGCACCTCGTCGATGATGTAGACCTTGCAGCGCGCGCGCGCCGGCGCGTAGCGCACGCCCTCGAGGACCGACTTCGTCTCCTCGACCTTGGTGTTCGAGGCGGCGTCGATCTCGACGACGTCGACCGAGCGGCCTCCCGCGATCTCCAGGCACTGCTCGCAGACACCGCACGGCTCGGGCGTCGGGCCCTTCTCGCAGCAGAGCGCCTTCGCGAGGATACGGGCGGCGCTCGTCTTGCCCACGCCGCGCGCGCCCGTGAAGAGGAAGGCGTGGTGGACGCGGTTCCCGAGGATGGCGTTCGTGAGCGTGCGCGCGACGTGGTCCTGCCCGACCAGGTCGGCGAAGCGCTGCGGGCGATACTTGCGGGCGAGAACCAGATAGGACATGAACCGACAGAATCTACCTCACGCCACGCCCGAATGGGGCCGGCGTTCCGCTTGACGTTGGGGCTCGTGCTTCGCCTTGTCGTGGGGGTCGTCGTGCTTACGGTTGGGTTGACATGAGGATGGACAAGCTCACCACCAAGGCCCAAGAGGCGCTCCAGCAGGCGCAGGCGCTCGCGGAGCGTCGCGGCCACCAGGAGCTCACGCCCGAGCACCTGCTCGCCGCGCTGCTCACCCAGGAGCAAGGGGTCGTCCCTGCCCTCCTGCGCAAAGTCGGCGTCGACCTCGCCCTGGTCCAGGCCAACGTCGAATCGGCGCTCGACGCCCAGCCGCAGGTGCGCGGCTCGGCCGCCGACCTCTACATCGGCCGGCGCCTCAAAACGCTCCTCGAGGACGCGGAGGAGCAGTCGAAGGGCTTCAAGGACGAGTACGTCTCGAGCGAGCACCTCTTGCTGGCGCTCCTCGCCAAGGACCACGGCGCCGCCTCACGCGCGCTCAAGGACGCGGGCGTCCGTCGCGACGACCTGCTCAAGGCGCTGACCGAGGTGCGCGGCAATCAGCGCGTCACCGATCCCGAGGCGGAGGGCAAGTACCAGGCGCTCGCGAAGTATACGCGCGACCTTACCGAGCTCGCGCGCAAGGGCAAGCTCGACCCCGTCATCGGGCGCGACGAGGAGATCCGCCGCGCCATGCAGGTGCTCTCGCGGCGCACCAAGAACAACCCCGTGCTCATCGGCGATCCGGGCGTCGGCAAGACGGCCATCGCCGAAGGCATCGCGCTGCGCATCGCCACGGGCGACGTCGCCGAGTCGCTGAAGGACAAGAAGATCCTCGCGCTCGACCTCGGCGCGCTCATCGCCGGCACGAAGTACCGCGGCGAGTTCGAAGACCGCCTCAAGGCGGTCCTCAAGGAGATCGAGGGCGCGCAGGGCGGCATCATCCTGTTCATCGACGAGCTGCACACGCTCGTGGGTGCGGGCGGCGCCGAGGGCGCCGTCGACGCCGCCAACATGCTCAAGCCCGCCCTCGCGCGCGGGGACCTGCGCTGCATCGGCGCGACGACCCTCGACGAGTACCGGAAGTACATCGAGAAGGACAAGGCGCTCGAGCGCCGCTTCCAGCCCGTCTTCATCGGCGAGCCGTCCTTCGAGGACGCGGTCGCCATCCTGCGCGGCCTCAAGGAGCGCTACGAGGTTCACCACGGGATCCAGATCCGCGACGCCGCGCTGGTCGCGGCGGTGCGCCTGTCCACCCGTTACATCTCCGGGCGGCAGCTGCCCGACAAGGCGATCGATCTCGTCGACGAGGCGGCCAGCCGGCTCAAGATGCAGATCGACTCGCTGCCCGAGCCCATCGACCACCTCCAGCGGCGCCTGACGTCGCTCGCCATCGAGGAGCAAGCGCTCGGCCGGGAGAAGGACGAGGCCTCGCGCAAGCGCCTCGGGGCCGTGGCGGCGGAGACCGCCGAGCTCCGCGAGCGCGCCGATCAGATGAAGAGCATCTGGCAGCGCGAGCGGCAGCTCATCGCCGACCTGCGCAAGCTCAAGGAGGAGGCCGACACGGCCAAGACGGAGGCCGAGCTGGCCCAGCGGCGCGGCGAGCTGCAGCGCGCGGCCGAGCTGCGCTTCGGGCGCGTGCCCGAGCTCGAGAAGGCCATCGCCGCGAAGAACGCCGAGCTCAAGGAGGCGCAGAGCCACGGGTCGTTCCTGCGCGAGGAGGTCACGGAAGAGGACATCGCCGCTGTCGTGTCGAAGTGGACGGGCGTTCCCGTCGACAAGATGCTCGAGGGCGAGCAGGCGCGCCTGCTGCACCTCGAGGAGCGCCTGCACGCGCGCGTCGTGGGCCAGGACGCCGCTATCACGGCCGTCGCGAACGCCGTGCGCCGGTCGCGCTCGGGCCTCCAGGATCCGAACCGGCCCATCGGCTCGTTCATCTTCCTCGGGCCCACGGGCGTCGGGAAGACCGAGGTCGCGCGAGCCCTCGCCGAGTTCCTCTTCGACGACGAGACGCACATGGTGCGCATCGACATGTCCGAGTACATGGAGAAGCATGCCGTCTCCCGCCTCATCGGAGCGCCTCCCGGGTACGTCGGCTACGACCAGGGAGGTCAGCTCACCGAGGCCGTTCGGCGCCGCCCCTACTCGGTCATCCTGTTCGACGAGATCGAGAAGGCCCACCCGGACGTCTTCAACGTGCTCTTGCAGCTCCTCGACGACGGCCGCCTCACGGACGGCCAGGGCCGCACGGTCGACTTCCGCAACACGGTCGTCATCATGACCTCGAACGTCGGCAGCCACCTCGTGAGCGACGTCATCGAATCGGCCGACGCCGAGACCATGCGCAAGCGGGTCCTCGAGGAGCTCCGCCGCACCTTCCGGCCCGAGTTCCTCAACCGCATCGACGACATCGTCGTCTTCCACCGCCTGCTGCGCAACGAGCTCGACCGCATCGTCGAGCTGCAGCTCGAGCGGCTGCGCAAGCTGCTGCGAGACCGCGAGCTCGACCTCGAGCTCGACCCCGCGGCGCGAACGTTCCTCGCCGACGAAGGCTACGACCCCGTCTTCGGCGCGCGGCCCCTCAAACGCGCCATCACGCGCCACGTGCAGGATCCGCTGGCGAGGCGCCTGCTGGCCGGCGAGTTCGCGCCCGGCGACACGATCCTCGTCAGGCGCGGAACCGGAACTGACGAGGAGGCCCTCATTTTTTCGCGAAAGGAGCCGAAGCGAATCTCGGCCGTCTCTTGAGGCAGAGCGTGGTTGCCTCCGGGCGACCGTCCCCGTAGCGTGGACCTGACCCCCCATGAAAGATCTCTACAAGACGCTCGGCGTCGCCGAGAACGCCGACGACGCCGCCATCAAGAAGGCTTACCGAAAGCTCGCGAAGCAGTACCACCCGGACGTAACGGGGGACGACAAGAAGAAGACCGAGCGCTTCAAGGAAATCAACGAAGCCTACGCCGTCCTCGGCGACAAGGAAAAGCGCGCGGAGTACGAGCGCCTCAAGAACGCGCCTGTGCGCCCCGACGGTATGCCCGAGGGCTTCGACGCCGAGGCCTTCGCCCGAACGTTCGGCGGCGCGCGCGGCGGCCGCGGCGGCGGCGTCAGCTTCAGCGGCGACGATCTCGGCGACCTCTTCGCAACCCTGTTCGGCGACGGACGCGGTCGCGGGGGCGGCGCGGCGCGCGCGCGCCCGGCGCGCGGCGCCGACGTCGTCGGCACGTTGCCGATCACCTTGGCCGAGGCGGCGCTCGGGACGCGCCGCAGCGTCCGCTCCGGGAGCGGCTCGACGGTCGAGGTCTCGGTGCCGCCCGGCGTCGACACCGGAGGGCGTCTGCGCGTGCCGGGGCACGGCCAACCCGCGCCCGGCCGGGGCGGCGCGCCGGGAGATCTCTATCTCGACATCGACGTCCGCCCCGATCCGCACCTCGTGCGCACAGACTCGGACATCGAGCTCTCGGTCCCGGTCACGTTCAGCGAGGCGGCGCTCGGGACCAAGGTCCAGGTGCCGACCGTCGAGGGGCCAGTCACGGTGACGATCCCGCCCGGCACATCGAGCGGCACGCGCCTGCGCCTGCGCGGCCGCGGCGTCAAGCGACCCGACGGGACGCGCGGCGACCAGCTCGTGCAGGTCGAGATCGCGGCCCCCAAGGGCGCCGCCGACGACCCCGAGACGCGCAAGCTGCTCGAAGAGCTGGCGAAACGGACCGAGTCCAAGAGCCCGAGGGCTTTCTGAAGCCCGAAGGCGTCCGCGCGCGTTTGATGAAGAAAATCGATATACCTTTTCTGCGCGGTCGGCATCATATAGTGGTCAGGGTGCGGCGTGGCGTGGGCAGCCGAGCGGCCATCTGGAGCGAGACGACGAAATGACCACCGAAGACTCCAAAACCCTTCCGCTTCTTTCACTCAGGAACCTCGTCCTGTTCCCGGGCGCAGTCATGCCCGTCGAGATCGGACGACCGAGCTCGTTGCGCCTCATCGAGGCGCTGGGCGGCAAAGGCGCGCGCGTCCTCGTCGGCACGCAGAAGGACGCTGACATCGAGGAGCCAGCCAGCAGCGATCTCTATACGATTTGCGTCGAGGGCGAGGTCGTCCGCATCGTCAAGGCGGCCGAGAACCGC
>DATKFB010000176.1:0-5643 GCA_035544435.1 Polyangia bacterium | reverse complement strand
GGCGGCTGGGCCTGGCGCGGCGTGCGCACCGACTCGGCGGCCCGCCCCTCGAGCCACCTCGTCACGGGGATGGCGCTGCGCGCGTTCGCGGCCTCACCGTCACGGCGCACGTCGCGCGAGGCCAAGCGCGCCGCCGAGCTGCTGGCGACGCGCTTCCTGCAACCCGATCGTTACCCCGATCGCAAGGCCGCCGCCTACTGGGAGCAGCTCACTGAGCCGCGCTTTTACACCGACGTGCTCGACGCGCTCGACGGCGTCACGGCCGTCGGGCTCGGCAAGGAGAACTCGGGCGTGCGCACGGCCGAGGCCTATCTGCGCGGACGCCAAAATTCTGACGGGCTTTGGTACCCGGGCGGCCCGCCCAAGCCGGGCAGCGCGCGCGAGACCCCGCCCGCCAAGGACCGCGAGGCCGCCCGCTGGCTCACCGTGCGCGTCCTCGTCGTCCTGCGGCGCGTGAACTAGCGATGTTCCGAGCTGAGAGCAGGGGCCCCTTTGAGGGCCCCGGACTTGATGTTAAAAATACCCCGCCCGTGACCACCGAATTCACTCTGAAGGCCGTCCGCGCGATTCATGACCTGCCGCTGCCGGACCTGATCGTGCGCGCGCAGAGCGTGCACCGCGAGCACCACCCCTCGGGCGAGGTGCAGCTCTGCTCGCTGCTCTCCGTGAAGACGGGCGGCTGTCCCGAGGACTGCGCATACTGCCCGCAGTCGTCGAAGTACGACACGGGCGTCGACGCCGAGCGCATGATGAAGCCCGCCGAGGTGCTCGAGGCCGCGGGCCGCGCCAAGGACGCCGGCGCGACGCGCTTCTGCATGGGAGCCGCCTGGCGCGAGGTCAAGGAGGGCCCGGCCTTCGACAGCGTGCTCGAGATGGTGCGCGGTGTGCGCGCCCTCGGCATGGAGGCGTGCTGCACGCTGGGCATGCTCGACGAGGCGCAGGCCCGGCGCCTCGCCGACGCCGGTCTGTCTGCGTACAACCACAACCTCGACACCTCGAAGACGTTCTACGGCGAGATCATCTCGACGCGCGTGTACGAGGATCGCCTGCGCACGCTGCGCAACGTGCGCCAGGCCGGCATCACCGTCTGCTCGGGCGGCATCATCGGCATGGGCGAGTCGCTCGACGATCGCTGCGGCATGCTCATGACGCTCGCGAACCTCGACCCGCAGCCCGAGAGCGTGCCGGTCAACGCGCTCGTGCCGGCGCCCGGCACGCCGCTCGCCGACCGGCCGCCCGTCGATCCCATCGAGCTCGTGCGCATGATCGCGACGGCGCGCATCCTCATGCCGAAGGCGCGCGTGCGGCTCTCGGCGGGCCGGCTCGCGCTCTCTCGAGAGGCTCAGGTGCTGTGCTTCCTCGCGGGCGCCAACTCGATCTTCTACGGCGAGAAGCTGCTCACCACCGGCAACCCGGACATCGAGGCCGATCGCGCGCTGTTGCGCGACGCGGGCCTGCGGGCCGCGGTCGCCGCAGACTGAAGCGCATTCCGACCTTGGACCACCTTGGCAAAGGACCGACAGCCGCCGTGACACCCTCACCCGAAGCCCTCATGATCGACGCCTCCGAGATCTCCAAACTGCAGCCCTGGCGCCGCCCCTGGTGGCAGCCGGCGCGTGGCGACGAGCCGACGTTCGGGTGGATGATGCTCATCCACGTCACGGCGGTGCTGGGCATCATCCTGTTCCCACTGCCGGGCTGGCGTGTCGCGCTCACGGCGTGGGCGCTCTACTTTCTTGGCGGTCTCGGCACGACGGTGTGTTTTCACCGCGCCCTCGCGCACAAGACGCTCAAGCTCCACCCCGTCGCGCGCGAGGTGCTGGTCTTCCTCGCCATGATGAATGGGTCCGGCTCGCCGCTGTCGTGGGTGGCGAACCACCGCCTGCACCACGCGAAGTCGGACACGCCCGAGGACATCTCGAGCCCGCGCATCGGCGGCTTCTGGTGGTCGCACCTGCGCTGGCTCTGGCAGGCCGGCGCCGCCCCCGTTCAGAAGTACTGCAAGGAGCTCAATACGCCCGCGTACCGCAAGTGGACGCGCCTGCAGATCCCGCTATTCGCGATGGCCTTCTTCCTGGGCCTGCCCTTCGGTCTTTATTTCGCCGCGCCTTCGGGTGGTCACGCGGCCGCGCACCCGGTGCTCGCGGCGCTCTTCTGGATCGGCCCCATCCGGCTCGTCTGGGCGCTGCACGCGCAGTGCTTCGTCAACAGCATTTGCCACCTGCGGCCGGGCGTCGCGATGGGTGAGCCGACGGCGCGCAACGTGCCATGGCTCGGCGTCATGCACGCGTTCCAGGGCGAGCAGTGGCACCAGAACCACCACGACCGCCCCGGCTCGGCGCGCCTCGGCTTCCAGACCGGCCAGCTCGACGTCGGCTGGTTGACGATCCTCGCGCTTGAGAAGGTCGGCCTCGCCAAGGACGTGCGGCGGCCGGACTTGCGCGAAGAAGTCGAAGCGGCCGCCTAGGCGATCTGGCTCACGCCCCACTGGCGCCGGACCTCGTAGGCGGCGACGCCCACCGTCGTCGAGAGGTTGAGCGAGCGCAGCTTGGGATCGACCATGGGCACGCGCACCGTGCGCTCGCGGTGGCGCGCGAGCAGCTCGGGCGGCAAGCCGACGCTCTCGCGCCCGAAGATCAGCACGGCGGGGCGCGGGTAGCTCACCGCGTGGTAGTCGCGCGCGCCCGCCGAGGAGAAGAAGAAGGGCGCGCCGAGCGTCGGCAACGCGCGCTCGAGCTCGGCCAAGCTCGGCCACACGCGCGGGTTCACGCGCGGCCAGTAGTCGAGGCCCGCGCGGCGCACCTGCGCGTCGTCGAGCGAGAAGCCGAGCGGACGCACGAGGTGGAGCTGCGCGCCCGCCGCGAGGCAGGTGCGGCCGGCGTTGCCCGTGTTCCAGTGAATCTCGGGCTCGACGAGGACGACGTGCAGCTCGGCCATGCCGCCAGGCTACCAGGCGCGACGGCGCCTCGGAGACGGCGCGACGGCGCCGAAGCCGTGCGACGCGAACCGCGATGGCGCGAAGCCTGGTAGATCAACGCGATGCCTCGCCTGGACGCGCTCCTCGCGCTCAACCTCGCCTGCTCGAAGACGAAGGCGCGCGACGTGATCGCCGCCGGCCGCGTGCGCGCCTCCGACGGCGCGCCGCTCGCCGATCCGCGCCTCGAGGTCCCGCCGGCATCGTTACCATTCGCCGTCGCCGTCGACGACGAGCCGCTGGCGCTCGTGGCCGTCGCGCACGTGCTGCAAAACAAGCCCACGGGGTGCGTGACGGCGCTCGACGACGCGCGCCACCCGACCGCCTACGCGCTGCTCCGCGACGCGCCCTTGTTTGGCGAGCTGCGCGCCGTGGGGCGCCTCGATCTCGACACCTCCGGCCTCCTCATCTGGACGACCGAGGGCACCTGGCTGCAACGGCTCACGCACCCCAAGCGCGCGGTGCCGCGCACGTACCACGCCGCCCTGGCGCGCCCATTTCAGCCGCCCCCCGCCGCGGGCTTGACGCTCGAGGACGGCCACCGCCCGACCATCACGGCGCTCGCGCCGATTCCGGCCGGGGACGCGCACCCCTGGCTGCGGGCGCCCGACGAGGCCGGGGCGTTCGCGACGATCACGGTCGTGGGCGGCGCGTACCACGAGGTCCGGCGCATCTTCGCCGCGCTCGACAGCCACGTCCTGGCCCTGTGCCGCGTGGCTTTCGGCCGCCTTGCGTTGCCGCCCGAGCTGCCCCCGGGCGGCTGGCGCGCCATCGATCCCGGCGACGTATAGCGGATCGCGTGTCTCGGGTTATTTGTCCTACCGGAATTCCGGTAAGACGATGCGGACGAATAAGACACCGCGGCGGGATCCGGTGTAATGGAGACCAGCCGAGAAGTTGGTCGGCCCAACTCGGAGGTCCGCATGAAGATCCACAAAGGAACGCTCACACTCTCCAGCGTCGTCGTCGTGGCCGTCGCTGGCCTCGCCACCCCGGCGTTCGCCCAGGACACCACACCGCCCGCCACCACCACTGAGGCCGCGCCGGTCAAGCGGGCCGGTCGCACGTCTGGCGACGTAGGAAGTGGCGGTTTGGGCGTCGGTGCCACCGTGTTCGTGTCGGGGCTTGCCGGTCCCGAGGTCGTATACGATTTTGGGCTATGGCACCTCGGCGGAATGATCGGCTTTTTCAGCTCGCCGCAGGGTCCGACCGGCAATCGCGCGAGCCTGCTCGATTTCGGAGTGAGCGGCTGGTACCACCTTCACTTGGGCGAGAATAGTGACTTCTCCTTGGGCGGCGCCTTCGGCCTCGAGACCTACTCGCCCCCCGTCGGAAATGGCACGACAGGCTTCGAGTTCGAGCCGGGCGCGCAGATTCGCGCCTTTATCACACCGAACGTAGCGCTCCATGGCGGAATGGCCATCGTCCTTGCTTTCGGTGACCAGGTTGCAAACGGCTTCCTCGAGAAACAGATCGCCCTCGGCGCGAGGATTACGGGAGACTTCGGCTTTACCTACTACTTCCGCTAGGTCAAGCGGCTCCGGCCCGGAGAAGGGACGGGGGCCACCGCACAGCGTACAAACCCCGTGCGGGCGCCTGCTGGCGCTCGCACGGGCGTCTTCCCTCTGACGTTGGTACTCTCGGCGAGCCGGCGGCTTCGACGCACGCCGTCGCGCTCGTCGCAACTTCAGGGGGGCCCATGAATCGCTCCATGAAAATCGCAGCGCCCGTAACCGTTGCCGTGCTCGCGTTCGCCCTGGGCGCGCGCGCGGCCGATACGAAGCCGATCGTCGCCAAGATCGAGGCGTCCGACAAGGCGTTCCTCGCCGCCTATGAAAATGGCGACACCAAGAAGATGAGGAGCGAGATCGCGAAGGCGGTGTCGCTCGGCGAGAAGAACGGTCTCGGCTCGGACCCGGTCATGGCCGACACTTACGTGCTGGCCGCGATCCTCGAGATCGAAAGCAACGAGAACGCGAAGGCGGGCGTTCGCGACTTCGTCAAGGCCCTGAAGATCCGGCCCGACGTCGCGATCCCGAAGGGCATGGCGACCTCCTCGGTCAAGTTGGCCCTCAAGCAGGCGCGCGCGCAGCTGGGCGAGTCGCCCAAAGAGACCTCGGTGGCGGCGACCGGCGCCAAACCGGCCGAGACGGCCGCAGCAGAGGCGCAAGCCAAACCGGAGCCGGCCAAGCAAGAGAAGGCCGACCAGCAGGACAAGACGGAGAAGGTCGCGCAAAAAGAGCCGGACAAGAAGGACAAGTCCGGCAAGGCCGACAAAGCCAAGGCCGACGAGGACGCCGAGGCCAAGCAGCAAAAAGATAAGCAGCAAAAAGAGAAGCAAGCCCGCGAAGACGCCGAGGCCAAGCAGCAAAAAGATAAGCAGGCCCGGGAGGACGCGGAGCGCGACGAGAAGAAGCAGAAAGAGGTCGCCGCCAAGACCAAGGAAGCGGAGAGCAAGGACCGCGGCGACAGCGAGCGCCTGCGCAAGGAGAAGGCCGAGTCGGACAAGCAGGCCGCCGACCTCAAGGTCCGCGTGAAGGATCTCGAGAAGGACAAGGCCGACCGCGACAAGCAGCTCGCCGACGCCAAGACCCGCGCCCAGCAGCTCGAGAAGGACAAGGCCGACCGCGACAAGCAGCTCGCCGACGCCAAGACCCGCGCTCAGCAGC
>DATKFB010000175.1:0-3682 GCA_035544435.1 Polyangia bacterium | reverse complement strand
ACCCCCGACGTCCGGGTCGGGAGCCGCGCGCGGGACGCTGGGCTACGCCGCGCCCGAGGCGCTCACGGGCGCGCGCACGCCGGCCGGCGATCTCTTCGGCATGGGCGCCACCTTGTTCGCGGCCTGGACGGGCGCGGCTCCCTTCGGCAGCGGGTTGCCTGCCGTGCAGCGCATGCTCTCAGGACGCGCGCCCGCGCTCTCCTCGGTGAGGCCGGGGCTGTCCGAGGCTTGGGATCGGATCATCGACCGGTTGCTGGCGCCCGATCCGCGCGAGCGCACGCCGAGCGCGCGCCAGTTGCTGCGCGAGATCCAGCGCGCCGGCGCCGGGAAGGACACGCCGACCGAGGTGGACCTCGGCGTCCCGTACCCCGAGGGCGATCCTCTCGAGGGTCTGGTCGTCGGACGCGCGGCGGAGCGCGAAGCCGTGCGCGCGGCCCTCGAGCGCCTCGCCGACGGTGCCGCTCCGCGTTCCGTCGTCGCCGTCGTGGGCGGGCCGGGCTCCGGACGCCGCACGCTGATCGACGCCGTCGCGCGCGAGGTGGCCGTCGCCGTCACGGCGGGCGTGCTGCGCGAGATGCGGCTCTGGCGCGGCGATCTCGAGGCGCTCGAGACCTTCGTCGACTCCGCCACCGGCGTGAAGCAATCGGCGGCCGCGCCAGCGGAGCCCGACGCCGACGCGGGCCGCGTCCTGCAGCGGCGGCTCGCCACGCTCGCGGAGGCCCTCGAGCGGTGCGCGGCGGAGCGCCCGCTGTGCCTGATCATGCCGGAGGGGCCGACGACCAGCGCGCTCGCCGCCGTCATGGCGGGAGCCGCGCCATCCGGGCGCCTGCTCCTCCTGTTGCCGACGCGCACGCCGGTTCCGCTTCCCTTCGCCGAGAACGTCGTGCTGTCCGCGCTCACGCCCGCCGACGTCGCCACCCTCGTGACGCGCGCGCTCGCGGGCGAGGACGCGCCCAAGGCGGCCGTGGCCGCGCTGGTCGACGCCGGCCGCGGGCACGCCGCGCTCGTCGCGACGCTCGCGCGGAGGCTCGTGGCGGCGCTGCGTGCGGGAGGCGGGCTCGCGGAAGAGGGCCCCGCCGCGTGGTCGCTCGCGACTCCCGGGGCAGACTTGAACGCGGTCCTCGCGCGCGACCTCGCAGCGCTCTCGCCGCCGGCCCGACAGATTGCCGTCGCCATCGCGCTGGCGGGCGACGAAGGTCTCGGGCTCACGCCGCCCGAGGGTCGCGACGCGGCCGTCGTCGAGGCGCGGGGGGCGGGGTGGATCCGCCGCACGCCGGAGGGAGCGCTCGCGCCGGCCAGCGAGAGCCATCGACACGTCGCGCTCGAGGCGCTTGCCGAGCCCGCGCTCGCGCGCCTCGCGGCCAGCGCCGCGGACGCGCTCGGCCGAGACGATCCGCGGCGCGCGAAGGCGCTGGCCGCGGCGGGACGTGCTCCCGAAGCCGCCGCGCTCCTGCGGGCGCGGGCCGCCCGCGCCGAGGGAGAGGGCGACCTCTCGCGCGCAGCCGCCTGGCTCGAAGAGGTCGCGCGCCTCGCGCCTGGCGCACTCACGACGGCAGAGAACGCCCTGCGCGCCACGGGTCTGGGGGCGCTCGGGCGCTACGCGGCCGCGGCGGCGGCTCTCGAGCAAGCAAGGGCGACGGCGCGCTCGCGGCAGGAGCGGCTCGTCGTCGTCGAGCGCCGCACCTGGCTCCTGGCGCGCACGGGCGACCTGCGCGGAGCCGTCGCGGAGCTCGAGGGCGCGCTCGAGGTCTCGGGAGCGGAGCCCGAGCCCGTCGACACGGGGCCACTGCGCGCGCGCCTCGGGCGCCTGCTCGTCACGATGGGTCGGTTCGGTGACGCCCTCGCGCGGCTTGAGCCGCTGCTGGGCCCGCCGGAGACACCCCGGCCCGACGCGCCGGCGCACGCCGTCGAGGCCGCCGTCCTCGCGCACGGCTACTTGGGGCAAATCGCGGCGGCACGTGCTCTGCTCGACGACCCGCGCGGCGTGCGCGCCTTCGGCGCCGGCAAGCGCGCCTACCTCGACGGCCTGCTCGCGCAGCTCGCCGGGGACGGTGTCGCGGCGCGCGACCACTATCGCCACGCCTACGCGGCGAGCGCCGCCGAGGGCGAGGTGCACACGCTCGCGGCGGTCGCGCTCAATCTCGGCGGGCTGCTCGCCGAGCAGGGCCTCTTTGGGGAGGCGCTCGCGGCCACCGAACGCGCCGTCCGCGCGCTCGGACAGCTCGGCTCGACGGCCGAGCTCGGCACCGCCCTCGTGAACGCGGCGAACCTGTTCGTGCAGCTCGGCGATCTGTCGGCCGCGCGCCGCGCGCTCGACCGGGCCGACAGCGAATCCGCGACGCGCGGGACCGCGCTCGCGCGGGCGCTCGTGGCCTTCGTCGAGGGTGATCTCGCGCGGCGCGAGGGCCGCGCCGAAGAGGCGACCACTGCGTACGCCGCCGCCGCGGCGCGCTTCCTCGAGTCGGGGCAGCAGCGCCGCGCCGCCAGCGCTACGCTGGCGCGCGCCGAGGCGCTGGCGCTCGCCGCGCGGCCCGGCGACGCCGCCGTCGTCTTCGGTGAGGCGCTCGCGACGGCCGGGCTCGACGCGACCGCCAACGACGTCGAGGTTGCGCAGACCAAGGCGCGCCTCGCGCTCGCCGGCGTGGGTGTGGGCGAAGCCGACGACGCGCTCGCTGCGCGCGCCGAGCCGCTCGCCCGCGCCGAGGCCGGCCGCGGGGCGCGTCCGGCGGCCTGGCGCCTCGCCATCACGGCCGCCCGCCTCTTCGATCGTTCCGGCGAGCGCGAGCGCGCTCGCCATTTACAGTCGTTCGCCCAGACGATTTTCCAGGAGATCCGCATGGCCAGCCCCGAGCACCACCGTCCCGGTCTCGACGCCGATCCCGACGCGCCTTGGCTCGGCGCGCTCGGACCAGCCTCGCCGCTCGCCGCCGGTGGCGACGTCGCGCTCGCGGCCCGCGCGGCCGCCACCGAGTCGCGCCTCCGGCGCCTCTTGCGCATCAACAAGCGACTCAACAGCGAGCTGCGCTTGCCGCGCCTGCTCGAGCTCATCGTCGACACGGTGATCGAGCTCACCGACGCCGAGCGTGGCTTCCTCCTGCTCGAGGACGATTCGGGCGAGCTCGTCGTCAAGGTCGCGCGCAACATCGACCAGAAGACGCTCGAGACGGAGGAGTTCGAGCTCTCGCGCTCGATCGCGCGTCGGGCGGCCGCGGGCGGCGAGCCCATCGTGACGATCGACGCCGCCGGCGACACGCGCTTTCGGGAGGCGCTCTCCGTCTCCGATCTCCACCTGCGCTCCGTGTTGGCCGTGCCGCTTGTCGTCAAGGGTCGAGCCGTCGGCACGATCTACGCCGACCACCGCCTGCGCAAGGGCGTGTTCGACGACGACGACGTCAGGTTCGTGATCGACGTCGCCGATCAGGCGGCCATCGCCATCGAGAACGCGCGGCTGCTCGCCGAGCTGCGCCGGCGCGAACGCCAGGTCGAGGCCCTCAACCGCCGCCTCGAGGTCGAGCTGGCCGCGCGCGGCGAGGAGCTCTCGGGTATGAAGCAAGAGCTGCGCGAGAACCGCGAGGCACTCGCCGTCCGCTACGACTATCGCAACATCGTGGGCCGCACGCCGCGCATGCTCGAGCTCTTCCGGCTGCTCGATCGCCTGACCGACACGGCGCTGCCCGTCGTC
>DATKFB010000174.1:0-2255 GCA_035544435.1 Polyangia bacterium | reverse complement strand
GTGCTCGATGACCAGGACCGTGTTGCCGGTCTCGACCAGCTTGGTGAGCACGCCGAGAAGCTTGCGGATGTCCTCGAAGTGCAGGCCCGTCGTCGGCTCGTCGAGCAGGTACAGCGTGCGCCCCGTGTCCCGCTTGGCGAGCTCGCGTGACAGCTTGATCCGCTGCGCCTCGCCGCCCGAGAGCGTCGTCGCCGATTGGCCGAGGGAGATGTAGCCGAGGCCCACGTCCTCGAGCGTGCGCAGGATGCCGTTCAGCTGGCGGTGGTGCTCGAACAAGCCGAACGCGTCGGACACGCTGGTCTCGAGGACCTCGGCGATGCTGCGGTCCTTCCACTTCACGCGCAGCGTGGCTTCGTTGTAGCGCTTGCCGCGGCACACCTCGCACGTGACGTAGACGTCGGGCAGGAAGTGCATCTCGACCTGGCGCACGCCGTCGCCCTCGCAGGCCTCGCAGCGGCCGCCGCGCACGTTGAACGAGAAGCGCCCCGGCAGATAGCCGTAGGCGCGCGCCTCTTGCGTCTGCGCGAAGACGTCGCGGATGGCGTCGAAGGCCTTGGTGTACGTCGCTGGGTTCGAGCGCGGCGTGCGGCCGATGGGCTTCTGGTCGATGTCGATGACCTTGTCAATGGCGTCGATGCCCGTGAGGCCCGCGTGGCGGCCCACCTGGTCGTAGCTGCCGAGGAGCTTGCGGCGCAGCGCGGGCTGCAGGATGCCGTTGATGAGCGACGACTTGCCCGCGCCCGAGACGCCCGTGACGGCCACGAGGACGCCCAGCGGGAAGGCGACGTCGATGTTCTTGAGGTTGTGCTCGCGCGCGCCGCGCACCGTGATAAAGGCCGCGGGCTTGCGCCGGGTCTTCGGTATCTCGATGCGCTCGGTGCCCACGAGGAACTTTCCCGTGAGCGACGCCGGACTCGCGCGCAGCTCGTCGGGCGTGCCCTCGGCGACGACGCGCCCGCCCAGGCGCCCCGCTCCCGGGCCGAAGTCGACGACGTGGTCGGCCGACTCGATCGTTTCGGCGTCGTGCTCGACGACGATGACGCTGTTGCCGAGATCACGCAGCCGCCGCAGCGTCGCGATGAGGCGCAGGTTGTCGCGCTGGTGCAGGCCGATCGACGGCTCGTCGAGCACGTACATGACGCCCGACAGCTCCGAGCCGAGCTGCGAGGCCAACCGGATGCGCTGCGCCTCGCCGCCCGAGAGCGTGGCCGCCGCACGATCGAGCGTGAGGTACTCGAGGCCCACGTCGAGCAGGAAGCCGAGGCGCGCGTTGACCTCCTTGAGGATCTCAGACGCGATCTGGGCGCGCGCGCCCTTGAGCCCGAGCGTCGCGAAGTGCTTGCTCGCGTCGGCGACCGTCATGGCCGTGACGTCCACGATCGGTTTGCCCGCGAGGACGACGGCGCGCGACTCGGGCCGCAGGCGCTGGCCATTGCAGGCGCGGCAGTGCTGCTCGCGGAAGTACTTGCCGTACCACTGGCGCGTCACCTCCGACGACGTCTCCTGCATGCGCTTCTTGATTGTATTGACGACGCCCGCGAAGCGCATGGCCCACGACCCGCCGCCGTGCTTGCCCTGCCAGCTGACCTTCATGCGCTTCTCGCCCGACCCGTACAGCAGGACCTCGCGGTGGCGCGGCGTGAGGGTCTTCCAGGGCTTGTCCAGCGGGATGCCGAACTCCTTCGACACGGCGGCGGCGACGTTGGCCGTCCAGCCCTGGTCGCGCCCCGCGCGGTCGCCCCACGGCTCGATGGCGCCGTCGGCGATCGACAGCTCGCCGTTCGGCACGATGAGGTCGGCGTCGACCTCGAGGCTCGAGCCGAGGCCGTTGCAGTCGACGCACATGCCGAGCGGGCTGTTGAACGAAAACGACTGCGGCGACAGCTCGGGCAGGCCCACGCCGCAGTCGGGGCAGGCGCGCGACTGGCTGTAGGCGCGCTCGCGCGCCTCGCCTTCGACGGCGACCAGCACCGAGCCGCCGCCCACCTTCACCGCCGTCTCGACCGAGTCGGTCAGGCGCGCGCGCTCCGCGGCGTCGATGCTCACGCGATCGATCACGATCTCGATGGTGTGCTTCTTCTTCTTGTCGAGGGCCGTGACGTCCTCGAGTCGCTGGATGAGGCCGTTGATGCGCACGCGCGAGAAGCCCGCCTTACGCGCCTCCTCGAACACCTCGCGGAACTCGCCCTTGCGGTTCTCGGACTTGCGCGCCATCAGCGTCGCCCGCGTCTTGGGGGGGAGCGTCAGCAGCTCGT
>DATKFB010000173.1:0-3022 GCA_035544435.1 Polyangia bacterium | reverse complement strand
ACGAACGACAGGCAGCCGGGGGTGTGACCGGGCGTGGCGCGGATCTCGATCGCGTGCGCGCCGAAACGGACCGCGTCGCCGTGGGCCAGCGGGCGGTCGACGTTCTCGGCGCCGTAGACCGCGGCGAGCGCCACCTGGGAGCCGAAGGCCGCCCTCATGAGCCAGGCCCCCGTGACGTGGTCCGCGTGGCAGTGCGTGTCGAGCGTGCACAACAGCGCGAGCTCGAGCTCGCGGATGAGCGCCGCGTCGCGCGCGTGCTGCTCGAAGACACAATCGACGAGCACGGCTTCCCGCGCCCGTTCGTCGGCCAGCAGATAGGTGTACGTGCTCGAGGTCGGATCGAAGAGCTGTCGGAAGATCACCCCGACACGATACCAGCGCCCGGCACCAACGGTTCAACGAGGGACCAGCGCGGCTACGGCGCGCGAGAGGCCCTCCGCTGAAAAGGGCTTGCGCAGGTAACCGTCGGCAGTCAAGAGCCGCGCCCGCTCGGCGGTGTCCGAGAGGGCCGAGATGAGCAAGATCGGCAAGCGCGCCGTCGCGGGCTCGAGGCGCAGCTGGCGGACGACGTCCTCGGCCGTGAGGCCGTTGAGGATCCAGTCGAGCACGAGGAGGTCGGGCCTCATGCGCCGCGCGGTCTCCAAGGTCTTGCGCGCGTCGGTGAGGGCCACGACCTCGTGCCCTTCGCCGGACAGCAGGTCGGACGACACCTCGACGAGATCGGCCTCGTCGTTCACGAAGAGAATGCGGGCCAAGCCTCGCCTCCTAGTGCGGGTGAGACGCCACGACGTGGCGCGGGAGCGTGATCCAGAAATGGCACCCCGACGGGCCCGCCTGGGCGGCCTGGATGGACCCGCCTTGCGCCTCGATGGCGCGCCGCGCGACCACGAGGCCGAGCCCGGCGCCCGCCTGGGGCGTCGGGGTGCGTTCGAAGGGCTCGAAGAGCGTGCGGACCTCGTCGAACGTCAGCGCGGGGCAGTCGTTCCGGACGTGAATGACGACGTCGTCAGGCCGCGGCTCGACGGCGACGTCGACGCCGCGCTTCTCGGCGTAGCGGACCGCGTTCTCGGCGAGGTGCTGAATCGCCGTGCGCGTCAGCAACGGATCGACGTGCACGCACAACCCCGCGACCGACGCGAGCCGAAAGGCGAGGCCCTTGCGCTCGGCCGCGGAGCGGGCCACCGCGACGGCGTCGTCGAGGATTTTCCCGAGGTCGACGTTCGTGGGACGGCTCTCGACGGTCCCCGCACCGAGCTTCTCGGTGAGCAGGACGCCGTCGATCATCTCGCTGAGGCGCTGGTGACTGCGCTCGAGCTTCTCGAGGGTGCCGGTCTCTTGCGGCACGTGCCGGCGCAGGAGCGAGGCAGTCAGCATGGCCGTGCCCAGCGGATTGCGCAGCTCGTGCGTGAGAAACGCCACGTACTCCGCCTGTCGTCGCTTCGTATCGTGGTCACGGTCCTCGACGTAGGCCTGGACGGCCGCGGCGATGGCCGCGTCGAGGATGTCGGCGAGAATCGACTCGGGCCCGTCGATGGCGATGCCGGAGTCGACGGCGACGGCGCGGATCACCTGCCGCAGCACGACGAACTCGTGGACGAGCTGCCCGATGTCGAAGCCGATGCGCACGCGCGTGACGCCGTGCTCGCGGGCGACCTTGGCCCAGACCTCGCGCGCGTCGCGCTCGAAGGTCGCCCGCGGAGCGACGAGCAGCGCCGCCAATCCGGCGAGGTACTCGGGCATCCCGTCGCGCAGCTGCGTGAGCTCGATGCCCGGCGCGCGCGCGACGTCCTCGCGCACGCGCGCGAGCCAGCGGCGCTCGATTTCGTCGCGCTCGTTGTCTATGAACGCCGCGAGTCGCCGCTCCGCCCCCTGATCCTCTTGCCCTTCCATGAGTCCCTTTCGACACGGGGTCGCGAGCCGCTGGGATGGCGACCCCTTGGCAAAATGGTGGCGGCCGAGCGAGGCGTCAAGCGCGCCCCTCCGCAGGCGCGAGAGAACGGTCGTGTGTCGTCCGTATCCGGAGGCCAACGTCTTGTGGCCGACGTGTGGGTGCCCACGATATTGAATGTGGCCTCGCTGCGCGACTTTATCGTGAATCGCCGTGACGAGATCCGGGATCTCTGCGTGCGCAAGATCCGGGCGGAATGGCCCGACCAGCCGGGGACGGACCTCGAGGCCGACCTGGCCGCCGTCATCGACGAGATCGCGCGCGCGCTGGGCCGTGAGCAGGGCTTGCCGGAGACGTCACCGCTGCCCGGCGGCAAGAGCGAGACGGCGGCGCGCCACGGTCGCCGGCGGCAGGAACTCGGCTACACGATCCAGATCATCAGCCGCGACTTCGGCGCGATCTCCGACGCCGTAGGTGAGCTCGCCGGGCCAGAGGGCCTCTGTTTCCAAGCGCGCGAGTACCAGATCTTCAACCTGTGCCTCGACAAGGCGATCGGGACGGCCATCGAGGAGTATTGGAACGACGCACGCGCCAAGCTCCAACACGCGACGACCGAGCGCGTGGGGGTGCTCGCGCACGAGCTGCGCAACGCTCTCGCGAGCGCGCGGATGGCGTTCTCGATCCTCAAACGGGACGAAAGGTGCATCAACAGCCGCGCGGGGGACGTGCTCGCGCGCGGCCTCGCGCGCCTCGACGGGATCATCGGCCAGGCATTGCTGACGGTTCAACTCGAGGCGGGCGTGGCCGTCGAGCCGCGACGCATACGCGCGAGCGCGCTGCTGCACGAGCTCGAGGATTCGGCCGTCCTCGAGCGCGGCGTCACCCTCTCGGTGGAGGTCGACGATTCGCTCGAGCTCGACGCCGACGAGCGTCTCCTCACGTCGGCGCTCAGCAACCTCGTCCAGAACGCGCTCAAATTCACGCGCAACGGCGGCCACGTCGTCATGCGCGCCCGCGCCGAGGGCGACACGAGCGTCATCGAGGTGGAAGACGAGTGCGGAGGTCTCCCGCCGGGGCGAGAGGAGGAGCTGTTCGCGCCATTCGTTCAGCGCGGAAAGGACCGACGCGGTCTCG